>NZ_RCVK01000230.1:0-13672 GCF_003667485.1 Micromonospora sp. BL1 | reverse complement strand
GGGTGGGACGGGATCTGGCCTGGGCCGGGGCGGTGGGGAAGGTGGCGCGCGGGCTGGCGCTCGCGGTGGACTACGGGCATCTGCGGGAGTCGCGGCCCCTCGACGGGACGCTCACCGGGTACCGACGTGGGCGGCAGGTGCCACCGGTCCCGGACGGGTCCTGCGACGTGACGGCGCACGTCGCCATGGACTCGGTCGCCTCCGCCGGTGAGCGGGTCGCGCGGTGCGCGTACTCCCTGATCTCGCAGCGGGAGGCGCTGCGGGCGCTCGGGGCCGACGGCGGGCGACCGCCGCTGAGCCTGGCCTCCCGCGACCCGGCCGGCTACCTGCGGGCGCTGGCCGCGGCCTCGGCGGCGGCCGAACTGACCGACCCGGCCGGGCTCGGCGGGCACCTGTGGCTGCGGCAGCCGGTCGGCGTCGCGCTCGACGCGGTCGTGGCACGATGACGGGCATGACCACGGACGCCGCCGACCTCCGCGAGCTCACAGTCGGCACCGGCGCCGGCGGTGAGCAGCTCGGCACCGACATGGTGCTCAACATCGGGCCGCAGCACCCCTCGACGCACGGCGTGCTGCGGCTGAAGCTGGTGCTCGACGGGGAGCGGGTGGTCGCCGCCGAGCCGATCGTCGGCTACATGCACCGGGGCGCGGAGAAACTCTTCGAGGTACGCGACTACCGGCAGATCATCGTGCTGGCGAACCGGCACGACTGGCTGTCGGCGTTCTCCAACGAGCTGGGCGTGGTGCTCGCCGTCGAACGGCTGATGGGCATGGAGGTGCCGGAGCGCGCCACCTGGCTGCGGATGGCGCTGGCCGAGCTGAACCGGGTGCTCAACCACCTGATGTTCCTCGGCTCGTACCCGCTGGAGATCGGCGCGATCACGCCGATGTTCTACGCGTTCCGGGAACGGGAGACCATCCAGGCGGTGATGGAGGAGGTCTCCGGCGGCCGGATCCACTACATGTTCAACCGGGTCGGCGGCCTGAAGGAGGAGGCGCCGGCGGGCTGGACCGGGCGCGCCCGCGCCGCCATCGCCGAGGTACGCCGCCGCATGCCCGACCTGGACAACCTGATCCGGCGCAACGAGATCTTCCTGGCCCGTACCGTCGGGGTCGGTGTGCTGTCCGCCGCCGACGCCGCCGCGTTCGGCGCGTCCGGGCCGGTCGCCCGGGCGTCCGGGCTCGACCTCGACCTGCGTCGCGACGAGCCGTACCTGGCCTACGACCAGCTCGACGTGCCGGTGGTGACGAAGACCGCCGGTGACTGCCACGCCCGCTTCGAGGTGCTGCTCGACCAGGTGTACGTCTCACTCGACCTCGCCGAGCAGTGCCTGGACCGGGTGGACCGGATCAGCGGGCCGGTGAACACGCGGCTGCCCAAGGTGCTGAAGGCACCCGAGGGGCACACGTACGCCTGGACCGAGAACCCGCTCGGCATCAACGGCTACTACCTGGTGTCCCGGGGCGAGAAGACGCCGTGGCGGATGAAGTTGCGCACCGCCTCGTACGCGAACGTGCAGGCGCTGTCGTCGCTGCTGCCCGGCTGCCTGGTGCCGGACCTGATCGCCATCCTCGGGTCGATGTTCTTCGTGGTGGGCGACATCGACAAGTGATCGTGAGCGGTCAGCGCCAGCGGTCGGCGTCGTCCCGGTGCGGCCGGCCGTGCCCACCGTGCTCCGGGCTGCGCCACTCCGGTTCCGCCGGCCGCCATTCCGGCTCGGGCCGACGCCACTGCTCCGGTTCGGGCTGACGCCGTTCCGGCTCGGGCCGGCGCCACTGCTCCGGTTCCGGCTGGCGCCATTCCGGTTCGGGCTGACGCCACTCCGGGGGTGGCTGGCGCCATTCCGGCTGGCCGCTGCGCTGCGTCGGCGGCCGCCACTCGTCCGGCACCGGCACCCCGCCGGCCGGCAGCGCCGGAGGGCTCTCCCCGGACCATCGGGCGTCCGGTGCGTCCGGCGCGCTCGCGTCCGGTCCGCTGCCGCGTACCGACGCCCACCGGTCCTCGACCCGGTACTCCGTGCCGCCACCGTCGGCGTGCACGGCGGCCCGCCGTTCCCCGAGCCGGATCTCCCGGCCCGCACCGTCGTCGCGGACCGCGGCCCACCGGTTGCCGGCACGCATCTCTGACCACTGGTCCCCGTCGGTGCCCGCCCGGCCGGCCGGGGCCTCCGGTACGTCTGCCGCGCCCGTCGGCCAGGCGCTCGCCGCTCGCCCGGCCCGGTCGTCGCCGCCGCCGGACCAGGGTCGCTGCTCGTCGGCCGCCGTCCGGCCCTGGTCGCCCGACCAGCCGCCCCCGGAGGTACGCCCCGACCAGCCCTGTTCCCCTGCGGTACGCCCGGACCAGCCCTGTTCCGCGGCGGCGGCTCGGCCGACACCCGCCCACGGATGCTCGGCAGCAGGACGCCCGGGGTCGGTCCACGAGTGCCCGTCGTCGCCGGCCCCGCCGCCCCAGCCGCCGTCGTCCGGCCCGGCGCGGCGGCCACCGTCGTCGGACCCGGCGCGGTGGCCTGACCGGTCGCCCGGGTCGCGCTGTCCCGCGCGCCAGTGGTCGGCCGGGTCCGTGCCCCGGGACCGGTCCTCGTCCGGCCAGCCGCCGGGGAATCCGCCGTACCGGGTGCCGGACGGCTCACCACCGCCGACGATCGTGTGCCGCGTGGTGACGTGCACCGTCTCGGTGTGGTGGACCACGCCGACCGGGCGGGTCTCCGGGCGGACGACCGGGTCGGACACCCGCGCCGCGCCGTACACCCCGCTCGCCGGCTGGTCGGGACGCGCTGAGGCCCGCGCCGGCTCGGCGTCGTGCCGACCGGCCCGGGCCGATGCGGAGTCGTAGCGGCCGGCCCGGGGGTGCCCGGTCTCGTAGTGGCCCGCACGCGACGGCGGCTCGGCGTCATAACGGCCGGTCCGGGGCGGCTCGGCGTCGTAGCGGCCTGCCCGAGGCGGTTCGACGTCGTAACGGCCGCCCCCAGGCGAGTCGGCGTCGTAGCGGGAAACCGCAGGCGCGTCGGCGTCGTGGTGGCCGGTCCGAGGCGGGTCCGCGTCGTAGTCGGTTCCGTAGCGGCCGCCGGAGTACGCCGACCGGGCCGGATCGTCGTCGTCCCGGCCGGCCGGATGCGCCCGGCCGACGTCGGGCGTGCCGGTGACCGGCACCCGGGCCGCGCCGCTCGGGCGCTCCGGCGCCGGCGCGGAGGAGGCCACGGAGACGGAGGCGGACGCGGGCGCGGAGGCCAGTCCGGCGGCCGCCGCGTCGAGCCGGTGCCGTACCGCGCCGGCCACCTCCTCGGCCCGGCGTGCCTGGTCGAGCGCCTGGTTGCCGCGCTGGGCGGCCGCCACGATCTCGGCCCGCAGCTCCCGCCGGAGCTGCGCCAACTCCTCGCGCATCTCCTCGGCGGCCGCACCCCCGGAACCGCCCTCCGGTCGCAGCGCGATGGACAGACCGATCAGCACGACGGCGAGGATCGCCAGGACGGCGCCGAACCGGAGGGAGCCGTTGCCGTCGGCGATCAGCAGGATGAGCGCGGCCAGGGGCGCCAGCCCCACACCGACCCAGAACAGGACGGTGAGCAGGGTGGGCGTGCTCTTGTCGGCGGGCGCGACCGAGGCGGGCATGGCTGAGCAGACTACCGAGAGTTCCACCGGAGGGGAACGGGTCGGCACCACTCGATGGGCGGCCCGTCGAACAGGGCCGCCGTGCCGCCGGCCGGCACGCGTGGCGCCGGCCGGCGGTGGTGCGTCAGCTCGCGGCCAGCGCCGCGTCGGAGGAGAAGACCAGGCCGACGCTCGCCGAGCCGGTCTTCAGCGCGTTCTTGGTCTGCGGGCCGCCCGCGTCCAGCGAGCTGAACGAGCCGGCCTTGAAGTCGTAGACCTCGACCAGACCGGCCTGGCACTTGGGCCGCTGCGGGCACTCCGGCGGCCCGGCCAGCACGGTGGCCTGCCCGGAGCACTTGGCGGCCAGCTCGGAGAGCGTGGAGACGCCGTACTTGTCGGCGAACGCCTTGGTGACCGCGAACGCGTTCTGGTCCTGCGCCTGGGACGGCTGACCGAAGGCCAGGCCCGCCTTGTCGCCCTCGGTCTTCAGCGCCGCGACCGTCTTGTCCAGCTCCGGCGAGGAGACGGGCTGGGCGTCCTTGCCGTTGGCCTTGGTGTTGAGGAACTCCGCCATGGTGGCGGCGTACTCCGGGACGACCTGGATCTGCCCCTTCTCCAGGGCCGGCTCGTAGAGTTCCCGGTTGCCGATGGTCTGCACCTTGACCTGGTAGCCGGCCGCGGTGAGCGCGATCTTGTAGAGCTCGGCGATGGTCTGGCTCTCGCTGAAGTTGCCCGCGCCGACGGTGATCTGGCCGCCCGGGCCCTTCTCGATCCCGTCGGTCACGCCGTTGGCGGAGGCGAACTCCTGGGCCGCGACCTGGGGCGTCTTGCGGTCGACGTCGACCGCCCGGTTGAGCTGGATCAGCTTCGGGGTGTCGAGCTTCGCGGAGACCTTGTCCAGCGCGGCGACGAGCTGCGGCGTGGCCGCCTTCGCGTTGATCGCGGGGATGACGTTGTCGGTGTTCTGGAGCTTCTTGTCGTCGGTCAGGACGACGAGCTGGTCGCCCGCCACCGGCGCGCAGCCCGCCCCCGAGGCGCCCTGCTCGGGCGCGTCGGTGCCGGACGAGCCGGCGTCGCCGCAGCCGGTGAGGAGAACAGCCGCGGTGAGTGCGCCGAGCGCCCCCGCGGCCAGTGTCGTACGCGCGCGCATCAGTGCCCGCCTTCCGTGTCCCGGCGCGACCCTGCCGGGCCGGCCGCGTGTCCGACGGGCGATCCGGACGGCCACCCGCGACTCCAGCCAATATCTTCCGGACCCGACCGACAAACTCGGAGCGGTTTTCGTCACCTGATCGTCACCGACGGCTCAGCCGCCGGCCGTCGCCGCCGTCGCGCGGCGGCTCGCCCGCCGGCGTACGCGGCGCAGCGGGCGGGGTGTGACCAACCGCTCCACCAGCGCGAGCACCCCCTCGACGAGCAGGGCCAACCCGGCCACCAGCACCCCGCCGGCGATGATCTGCCCGCCGCCGGCGGCGATGTCGAGCCCGAACCCGGCCCGGATGATCTGGCCCAGCCCACCGCCGTTGACGAAGGAGGCGAGCGCGGCCGTGGCCACCACCTGCACCGCCGCGGTACGGAAGCCGGCCGCCAGGTAGGGCACCGCGAGCGGCAGCTCCACCCGGCGCAGCACCTGCCCGCCGGACAGGCCCATCCCCCGGGCCGCGTCCCGGGCCTCCGGGTCGGCCTGCCGCACCCCGGTGTACGCGTTGGCCAGCAGCGGCGGCACCGCGAAGACCGCGAGCGCCACCACCACGGCCGGGCGGCCGAAGCCGAGGAACGTCAGCGGCAGGATGGTCAGCAGCGCCAGCGTCGGGATCGCCAGCGTGACGTTGGAGACCAGCAGGACCAGCCCACCGCCCCGGCCGCTGTGCCCGAGCCAGAGCCCGATCGGCCAGGCCACCAGGCAGCCCAGCAGCACCGCCAGCGCGGACATGCTCAGGTGTTCGCCGAGGCGGTCCAGCACCCCGCCGGGGTTGGTCCAGTTCAGCGGGTCGTTCAGCCAGACCACTGCCTGCTCGACGGGGTTCACCGGGCGGACCTCCCGCGCAGCCAGGGGGTGAGCAGGCGGCCCACGCCCGCGAACACCAGGTCGAGCACCAGCGCCAGCAGCACGCACAGCACCGTGCCGGTCATGATCTGCGCCTTGTAGAAGTTGTTCTGGAAGCCCGCGAAGATGAGCTGGCCGAGCCCGCCCCGGCCGACCACCACCCCGACTGTGACGAGCGCGACGGTGGACACGGTCGCCAGCCGTACGCCGGTGAGGATGCCGGGTAACGCCAGCGGCAGCTCGATCCGGAACAGCCGGCCCCACCTGCCGTACCCCATGCCCTCGGCGGCCTCGCGCACCTCCGGTGGCACCTGGGTCAGCCCGGCCAGCGCGTTGCGCACGATGACCAGCAACGCGTAGAGCGCCACCACGGTGAGCACGGTGATCGCGCCGATCCCCAGGTACGGCGCCAGGAACGCGAACAGCGCCAGCGACGGGACGGTGTAGAGCACCCCGGTCACCGCCAGGATGGGGGCCGACAGCGACCGGAACCAGTACGCGAGCACCGCGAGCGGCAGCGCCACCAGCGCGGCGATCACCACGGCCCGGGCGGTCAGCGAGGTGTGCTCCCGCAGCGCGGCGAGGATCGTGTCAGAGTTGTCCCGCACGTACTGCCAGGAGAACCACGGATTACCCGGGTCGGCCCGGTAGCTCAGGTGGAGGGACACACGTGGACGGTACCCCGGGAGGCACCGCCGGAGGCGGCGCGGCGTCGATCACGCTGGAGCGCATCCGCAAGCGGTACCCGGACGGCACCGAGGCGGTACGCGAGCTGAGCCTGGAGGTCGCGGCCGGCGAGCTGGTGGTGCTGATCGGCCCGTCCGGCTGCGGCAAGTCGACGGTGCTGCGGATGATCAACCGGCTGATCGAGCCGACCGACGGGCGGATCCTGCTCGGCGACGACGACGTCACCCGGGTCGACCCGGTGGCGTTGCGCCGCCGCATCGGCTACGTCATCCAGAACGTCGGCCTGTTCCCGCACCAGACCGTCGCCGCGAACGTGGCGACCGTGCCGGGGCTGCTGGGCTGGCCGAAGCAGCGGACCCGGGACCGGGTCGGCGAGCTGCTGGAACTCGTCGGTCTGGACCCGGCGCAGTTCGGCCGGCGGTACCCGCACGAACTGTCCGGCGGGCAGCGGCAGCGCGTCGGCGTGGCCCGGGCGCTGGCCGCCGATCCGGTGGTGCTGCTGATGGACGAGCCGTTCTCGGCCGTGGATCCGATCGTCCGGACCCGCCTGCAGGAGGAGTTCCTGCGCTTGCAGGCCGAGGTACGCAAGACGATCGTGCTGGTCACCCACGACCTCGACGAGGCGGTCCGGCTGGGCGACCGGATCGCGGTGCTGTCCGAGGGCGGCCGGCTGGAGCAGTACGACACACCCGCAGCGCTGCTCGGCTCGCCCGCCTCGGACTTCGTCCGCGAGTTCGTCGGCGCCGACCGGGGCATCCGGCGGCTCGCCGTCACCCCGGTGACCCGCGCGGTGCTCGACCCGCTCCCGGCCGACGGCGGCACCGGCCTGCCCACTGTGGCGCTCGGCGACTCGGCGTACGACGCGCTCGGCGCGCTGCTCACCGCCGGCGCCGAGCACGCGGTGGTCACCGAGGAGGGCCGGGCGGTGGGGCTGCTCGCCCGGACCCGGCTGCTGACGCTGGGCGCCGTGGACTGAGCTCAGGCCCGGCCGCCGAGGCTGGCCAGTCCGACGATCCAGCCCGCGAAGAAGCCGTACGTGACGCCGGTGCTGGCCGCCTGGAACGCGGCGAACAGCGAGCCGTGCGGCCCGAGGAGCGTGGCGAGCAGGGCACTGAGCCCGCCCGCGAGCGCGTACGCGCCCCAGCCGGAGAGGAACTGGCTGCCCGAGGACGTGACCCGGTCGGTCTGCGGGCCGGGCAGCAGGTACAGCAGCGCCGCGGCCAGCACGATCAGCAGGATCGCCCGCAGGTTGGTGGCGAACACGCCCTCGTCGGCGTGCCACCGCCAGGACGGCCAGGCGAGCAGCCGCAGGAACCAGCCACCGGCCCCGGTCGGGTCGGTGCCGCGCTGCGCCCAGTCCACGTACATCGGGCTGCCGCCGACGGCGACGAGCAGGAACGCGGCGAGCGTGCCGGTGCCGGCGGCCGAGCCGTACCGGGAGACGGTGCGGGGGCGGTTGCTCAGAGCCATGCGGCGGTCAGTTCCCGGCCGGTCCCGCCGGGCAAACCTGCGTAACCGGTCGGCCGCCGTCGGCCGGCGTGCCGTCATCGACCTCAGTGCTTCATCAGGTAGTCGATGAAGGCGGCGCGCAGCAGCGGCGCGGACTCCTCGTAGCCGTGCCCGGTCAGCTCACGCCAGAGCGCGTTCGCCTCGTCGATGGTCGGGCCGACCGAGTTCGGCGCGCCGTCCAGCGCGGCGGCCTCGTCCGCGTTCGGCAGGTGCCGCAGGACCGACCAGAAGAACCCCACGTCGCGGCGCTCGCGCGCCAGGTGGAACGCCTGCTCGCGCAGCTCCTCGGTGGAGAGCTTGTCGAGCTCGTCGAAGGTGCGGCCGCCGGGGGCGGGAGTTTCGGTCATGCCGCCGAGCCTAACCGGAGAGATCAGTCCGGGCGCGCCGGACGCACGGCGGCCGCCGGTCAGCGGTCGTCGGCGTCCCAGCGCCGGGGCTCGTTGTCCCAGCGCGGCGCCTCCCATGCCTCCACCGGGGTGTCGTGCTGGCGTACCGGCAGCACCGACGGCCAGGTGTTGGCCGGCTCGGGCGCCGGGGTCATCGTCCAGCCGCCGCTCAACGCGCCGTCCCGGGCCGGGCGGACCGGGCCGGTCCCGACCGTCGCCGCCGGGCGCGGCCGGCCGAACGTCTCGACCAGCCGGGTGGCGAGCAGGCCCACGCCGAGCACGGCGGCGCCGAGCGCCCACCGGCTGACCGTCCAGCCGTACGGGACGGTCCAGGCGAGGAACACCACCACCAGGCAGACCGCGAACAGCGTGCCGAAGATGCCGCCGCGGCGCCCGTACGCGCTCGTGCCGGCGAGCATCACCGTGCCGACCGCCAGCACGGTCCAGTCCAGTCCGGTGCCGGGCGCGACCTGACCGTCCCCGTTCGCCGCGATCAGCACGCCGCCGAGCATCGCCAGCACCGTGGACCCGACGAGCGCCAGTGCGGTCACCGTGGCGGCCACCGCGCCGCGCCGCCGGGCCGGGTCGGCGACCGGACGGAACCGGCCGATGAGACGGCGTACGGGTTTCATCGCGGCGAACAGGCCACCGAGGACGGCCACGGCGGCGAAGCCGACGAAGAAGTAGAGCGCGCTGCGGCGGGGGTCGTAGTCACCCTGCACCGCCACCGGGCCGGTCCGCCGTTCCAGGTAGACGATCACGCCGGCCGCCCCGGCCAGGCTCGCCGCCCATCCGGGCACGTGCAGCACCACCACGGCCAGGGCGAGCGCCAGCCCGGCCACCGCCGCCACCGCCAGCGCCGGCAGCAGCGCCTCCCGCATGCCCCGGTCGCCCTGCTCGGCGAAGTGCAGCGCGGCGGCCAGCGCGACCGGGCCGATCGCCAGGTTCACCGCGCCGGCCCGCAGGCTCAGGCCGGCGGCGAGCGTGAGCAGGCCGAGCGCCGCGACGTCGACGAGCAGCGTCTTCAGGGCGCCGCCGCGCAGCGCGTCCGCGTCCTCCCGCCAGAGCAGCCAGGCCATCGCGACCAGGCCGGCGAGCAGCACGAACTCCCAGAGCACGTGCACCGCGATCCGGTCCCGGCCGGGTTCGCCGTGCGCCGGGTCGTCGAAGACGTGCTCCAGTACGGCAGCGGGCACCCCGGACGACGTCTCCGGCGGCGCTGTCCGGCCCGCATCGTCGTACGCCATTGGCTCGCGCCTCCCCCAGGTGGCCGCGTCCGGCCCACGGGCGGGCGGACCGGTGGCGGCCGTCGCTCTCCGGTCGCCAGGGACGGTACCGCCGGGCCGGGGCGTGGGGAACCCTCAGAGACGCCCGCGGGGCGTCTCCCGGTCACCCGGCTCGCGGTCCTCGTCGTCCTCCTGCTCCGGGACGCGGCAGGAGCGTTCCAGCCAGAGCGCGGCCGCGACCAGCGCCAGCGCGGCGATCAGGCCGCCGAGCGCGGCGGGGCGATCGCCCACCGCCGCGTTCGTGCGTTCCACGAAGAGCCAGCCGGTCAGGCCGGCGTAGAAGCCGGCGAAGATGGCCCCGGCCAGCGCGGACGCCTTGGCCAGCACCACGAACCGGGCGACCAGCAGCGGGTTCACCGGTTCCCGGCCGGGCCGCCGCTCGATCCGGCCCCGGGTGTTGACCGCCGCGTAGCCCTCCAGCACGGCCAGCCCGGCCAGCGTGATCACCGGCAGCCAGGGCAGGTCGGGCGCGAAGTCGTAGTAGAAGCCGCTGATCAGCAGCCAGGCCACCGCGGCGGCGGCCAGGCCGGCCACCACCAGCGTGGAGGCCCGGGTCGGACCCATCCGGAAGCGGTCGGGCCCCTGCGGGGAGCGGTCGGTGCTCACCGCACCTCCTCAGCTCGCCACTGCCGGGCCACGATCCACCGGGTCATGTGTCCGACTCTAGCGTCAGATCGGGTCGCGGGCTCAGTTCCAGGGCGTCCCCGGCCAGCGGCTCGGCGTTGAGCAGGTCGGTCAGCCAGCCGTGCCCGGGCAGCCGGCCGTGCGGCTCGATGTCGATCCACGGGCGCAGCACGAAGGCGCGCAGGTGAGCCCGCGGATGCGGCAGGGTCAGCTCGGGATCGTCGCGGAGCACCGGCTCACCGGCGTCGTCCCAGACCGCGATCACGTCCACGTCCAGCGTGCGGGGCCCGTACCGCCGTTTCGGGTCGCGGGCGCGCCCGGCGGCCGCCTCCGCGGCCCGGGCGCGGGCCAGCCAGTCCTCCGGCGCCGCCGCCGGGTCCGCGACCATCACCGCCGCGTTCAGGTACGCGGGCTGGTCGGCGTCCCCCCACGGTGGAGTCTCGTAGACACCGGAGACCACCAGCACCCGGTCGCCGAGCGCGGCCACCGCGCCGCGCAGGTGGCCGAGGCGGTCGCCGAGGTTGCTGCCGATCGACAGCACGGCCCGGGTCATCGGGTACGCCGCATCGTGACCGCGACGTCCCGGAAGGCGTGCGGGATCGGGGCCTCCGGCTTGTGCACGGTCACCGTCGCGGCGGCCACCAGCGGCTCGGCCAGGCAGACCGCGAGCAGCCGGTCGGCGAGCGTCTCGATCAGGTTCACCGGCTCGCCGGTGATCACCGCGACCAGGCGTTCGGCCAGCTCGCCGTAGTGCACGGTGTCGGTCACCTCGTCCGAGCGCGCGGCCGGGCCCAGGTCCAGTTCGAGCACCGCGTCGACCACGAACTCCTGCCCCTGTGCGCGCTCGAAGTCGTAGACCCCGTGGCGGCCGTGCGCACGCAGGCCGGTCAGCTCGATCCGGTCGGTCATCGGTCGCCTCCGCTCGTGCCGGTGGCCGCTTGCGCCGGCCGGGTGCCGCCGGTGGCCGTTCCCGCCTGCCGCCTGCCGGTGGCCGGTTCCGCCGACGACGTGCTCGTACGCCGTGCGCCGGTCGCGCCGGCGAGCCGGGGCCTGCCGGTGGCACGCCAGACGGCGAGTGCGTCGGCGGTGCCGCGGACGTCGTGCACGCGTACCCCCCAGGCGCCGGCCGCGACGGCGAGCACGCTCGTCGCGACGGTCGCGGCCTCCCGCCCGGCGGTGGGGCGGGGTTCGCCGGCCGGGTCGGCGAGAAGCCGTCCGAGGTAGGACTTGCGGCTGGCCCCGAACAGCACCGGGAAGCCCAGGTCGACCAGCTCGGGCAGGCGGGCGCTCAGCGCCCAGTTGTGCGCGGCGGTCTTCGCGAAACCCAGGCCCGGGTCGACGATGATCCGGTCGGCGGCCACCCCGGCGGCGAGCGCGGCGTCGACGCGCCGGCTCAGCTCGTCCCGGACCTCGGCCACCACGTCGGTGTACGTGGCCAGCTCGCGCATCCCCCGGGAGTGCCCCCGCCAGTGCATGAGCACCCAGGGGCAGCCGGCGTCGCGGACCACCCGGACCATGTCCGGGTCGGCGAGGCCGCCGGAGACGTCGTTGACCACGTACGCGCCGGCGGCGAGGACTGCCTCGGCGACCCGGGCGCGGCTGGTGTCGATGCTGACACGGATGCCGGCGGCGCTCAGCTCGCGGACGACCGGCAGCACCCGGGCGGTCTCCGTCTCCGCGTCGACCCGCTCGGCGCCGGGCCGGGTGGACTCGCCACCCACGTCGATCAGGTCGGCGCCGTCGGAGCGCAGTCGCACCCCGTGTGCGACGGCCGCGTCCAGATCGGCGTATCTGCCGCCGTCGGAGAAGGAGTCGGGCGTGACGTTGAGGACGCCCATCACCACCGGGGTCTCCGCCCGTACCAGATCGGTCACGGACCCGACAGTACCGTTCGCCGGCAGGGCTTCCGGCCACCGGGCGAGCGCCCGACGCGGCACCCCTGACGTGCGCATTGGAACAGGTGTACGATCGGTCATCCGGGCCGTCGGAGGTCGAGTCTTCACGGCTTGTCGCAAAGGTGGCCGGGCCGTACGCTTTGGAATTGCCCAGCATCGAGATGGCGAAGCCTGGAGGGAGGGCCGAAGCGGGAAGAATCCCCCCAAAACTCACCACTCTGCGTGGTGGGTGACGGACTCAGCGTTGACGGCGCTGTCTCTGACGAGCACCATCCCGCCAGGCTTGCCTACTTGCACCAACGCGGCGCCGCCGGCCGCGACCTTGGGGAGGTTTCCAGTGATCGCCATCGAGCTCATGGCAACGGCGTCCAGTGCCGTGGACCACGCGCTCCACACCCTGGCGTCGACTCCACTCGCCGAGCCGGCCCCGAAGGGCATCGACACCGACAACGTCGTCACCTTCTTCGCCAGCAAGATCGCGCCGATCCTGCTCGCGGTCCTCGGGGTGATCTTCATCGGCCGGGCCAGCCGGGGTGAGATCTCGAAGGTGCTGACCAGCTCGGCCATCGCCATCATCGGCCTGGCCTTCATCGCCGGAGCGGCAACACTCTTCTTCGTCGGCGACTACCTGATCAACCTGATCTTCGAGTAGGGCGCTGGGCGACGATGCGGCTGCGCACCGACGACGACATCTACCGGGCACGCCTCGTCTACCTGGGGCCGCCCGGGTACACCCTTCCCGTCCACCTGCCGTACGCCCAGTACGGCCTGTTCATGCTGCTCGTACCCCTCTACATGTTCATCCACTGGTTGTTCACGCTCCAGGTCGAGCTGTTCCCCGCCTGGGAGATCTCGCTGGCGATCGTGACGACCTCGTTCATCTTCCGGTACGTCGACCCGGACCGGCCCGCGCGCATGGTCATCCGGACCGCGCTGACCGACTGGCGACGCACCCGGGAACCGGCCACCGAGCAGCGGGATCCGCGGCTCGTCGCGAGCCGGATCAGGATCCGGGAGGAACTGGCATGACCGGGCGTACGACAACCGTGCAGACGAACGACGCGGGTGAGGCGGTCGCATGAGTCGCTCTTCCACGCCGGGTTCCCCGGCCGGGCGCCCGGCCGGGCCCAACGGTAACCGTGCGCGATCGTTCGACTACCCGCCGGACGAGGATCTGGACGAGGTCGTCCTCGACAGCGCGCTCGTCACCAGCCCCGGGCACGGCCGCGTCGGCGTCTTCCAGCCGCCGCGACCGCTCACCCCGCGCGAGCCGGTACGCCCCGACGGCGACATCGACTCCCCGTTCCTCGACCTGTTCGGCGGCGCGCAGCCCCGGCGGCGGCCCGCCGCGTCCACGCCGCCCGCACCTGTCGAGCCGGTGGTGGCGCCGCCCCGCCGCGGCGTCGGCCGCGAGCCCCTGCCGATCCCGCACCAGCCCGCCGTGCCGATCGAGCCGGCGCCCCGGGCCGAACCGGAGCCACCGGCCCGCGAGCAGACCCCTGGGGTACGCGCGGTCGGGCGCCCCCGGCCCGAGCCCGCACACGCCGCACCGCCACCGGTCGAGCCTTCCCTTCCCGACCCGCCGGCCGCGCTCGCCCCGCCGCCGCCGTCGCGTAGCCGGGTGCCGCAGCAGGCCGGTGACCGGCTGCCCGCG
>NZ_RCVK01000340.1:0-14246 GCF_003667485.1 Micromonospora sp. BL1 | reverse complement strand
GGTCAGGCGGGGTGGTCGAGGATGGCGCTGAAGCGCTCCTCGGCCAGGTCCAGCTGGGCGAGGATGTGCTGCTTGACCGGTGGGGACAGTGGTGTGTCCGGGCGGGCCACCAGGTCGCGGAAGACCGGCACCAGCGGGCGGTACTTGGTGGCGGCGCGGGTCACCTTCGGCCCGACCGTGTGGATCACGCCCACGCCGTTGTCGGTGAAGTCGGACACCTTGATCACCCGCGCCCACGGCTCCCGCTCGAGGCTCGCCGCCACGTGCTCCCGGTACTGCTCGTCGCGGTCCCGGCCCGGGTCGTACGCCGGGTTGGTTACCGCCGCGACCAGCCGGGCGACCCGCGCGCCGAACCGGTCGGACAGCGCGGCGAGCGCCGCCGGGGTCGCCTCCGCTCCGGTGCCGGGGTCGAGCCCGGCCAGCTCGGCGGGGTGGTCCTCGACCGCGTCGTGCAGCAGACCCGCGACGATCACGTCCACGTCCCGCACCTGGTAGTGGTGCATCAGCCGGATCGCCACGCGTAGCAGGTGGTTGAGGTAGGGCTCGCGTACCCGCCGGTCGTCGCGGTGCAGGTCGGCGGCCAGGTCGAGCGCCTCGGTCAGCCGGTCGCGGGCGGCCTCGTCGAACGCCTCGATCTCCAGCCGGAACCGGGCCAGCAGGCCGGGCTCACCGTGGATCTCGGTGATCGCGTGCATCGGCATGGTGGCGAGGTAGGCGGGGAACTCCATGCGTCCCTTATAGCTGATCTTCGCTAGATCCGGCGCCCGCCGGGCCGCTCGCGTCGCCGGTGAGGCGCTTGACCAGGCGTACGCAGGTGCCCTCCGGCGTGCCGACGATGGTGGCCTCGTCCATCACCCGCGCCATGATCAGCCGTCCCCGGCCGCGGTCGCCGGTGTCGTCGCCGTCGGCCGCGCGCCAGCCGCCCCGGTCGCGTACCTCGATCTCCAGCCGGTCGCCGAGCAGCTCGGCCCGCAGCGTGGTGATGCCCTCCCGCGCGAAGCGGTAGCCGTGCTCGATGGCGTTGGCGCACGCCTCGCCGGTGGCGATGAGAACGGTGTCGACGTCCCACTCGCTCACGCCCTGGGCGTGCAGCCAGCCGCGCAGCCGTTCCCGTGTGGTGGCGAGCAGGGCCGGGTCGGCCGGCAGGTCGATGGTGAGAACCGGGCCGACGTCGCCGGATGCCCCACCCGTCACGTCCGGCCCTCCGTCCCGTGCCCGTCCCCGGACCTGGGCGCCCACTAGCGCTGTCACCGCCTGATTCTCACCCTGTTGTCCCCGGTGGCCGCCGGTTCATTCCCCCGGCGGCGGTGTCCGTCAAACGTGATCATTGCGCATCGGGGGCGGCGTGTCAGCCGGCGGGCCGGTGACGACGCCGGGCCGGCGCCCCCGGGGGGACGCCGGCCCGGTCGCCGGGTGGGCTCCGGCGGAGGTCAGAGCGGCAGCCGGCCGGCGCCGGCCCAGGCGTCCACGACGAACGGGACCAGCGGGGCCGGCAGCGGCCGGGCGGCGCGGAGCGTGGGCGTCCACCCGGCGTCGCCGCCGAGGTCGGGGTCGTGGGCGGCGTTGTACGCGGCGCGCAGGTCCACCGGCCGGGGCAGGCGGTCACCCTGCCGGACCCAGCTGCCCCGCTCGGTGAGCGCGGTGCCGCCCCAGTCGTACAGCAGGTCGGCCGGGGTGGTGTCGCCGGTGAGCGTGAAGAAGTTGTTCTCCGCGTACAGCGCGGACTGCACGCCGACGCCGAGGGCGTACGCGAAGCCGGGACCGCCGAGCCGGTAGTGGTTCTCGTGCACGTCGGCCTGGCCGAACCGCACCCGGGGCAGCCGTTGCAGCGTGCCGTCGAACAGGTTGTGCCGGACGGTGACGTTGAGCCGGCCCACGTCCGGGCCGACAGTGTTCGACGAGCCGATGAGCATCACCTTGTCCCGGCCGGTGAACCGGTTCCAGGAGGCGGTGACCAGGCTGGCGGTGTGCGTGACGTCCAGCGAGCCGTCGTGCACCTGCCAGGGCCGGCCGAAGTAGACGGGCTGCGCGCTGTCCGGGTTGTCGCCGTCGGTGAACGTGTTGTGGTCGATCCAGACGTGCTCGCTGCGCCGGACCGAGATCTGGTCGTACTGGGAGTTCCAGTTGCCGGTGTCGCCGTCGGTCGGGGACCAGGCCGGGAAGCAGTCCCGGGCGTCGGCGAACTCGATGTTGCGCACGATCACGTTGTCCACCCTGTCGATCATCAGCGTCAGGCCGGTGAGCCGGGCGCCGCGCAGCCCGACGATCGTGGTGTTCGAGCCGACGTTGATCTGGGTCTGCCGGGTCTGGGCGGCCACCGACCGCACGCGTGCGGCCTCCAGCGGCCCGCTCGGGTTCACCCGGCCCCAGGTCGCCGGGTCGTACGCGGCCAGGTAGGCGGGCAGCGAGTACTCCGGGTCGGCCAGGTCCGCGCAGTCCAGCGGGGTGCCGTCCGGGCCCTCGAAACCGTCGACGGTTCCGGCCACGTACACGATCTTGGGGCTGGCGTCGGCGGCGTTCGTGGCGTTGTCGCCGCCGAGCGCGGCGACCAGCTCGGCCCGGGTACGCACGACGCGTACCCGGTCCGGCGCGGCGGCCGACCCGCCGGTGGTGCCGGTGCCCGCGGCGGCCCAGCCGTCGTTCGCCGGGAGGGTCTGGCGGCCGAGCAGTTCGGCGGCCCGGGACGGACCGCCGGGTGCGGCCGGCGCGGGCGCGGCGGTGGTGAGGACGAGCGCGGCGGTCAGCGCCGCGACGAATGCGGTTCGGGTACGCATGACTCGTTCCGTTCTCTCGGGGACATTCACTGCGCGGGCAGGTCCACCACGTACGGCGGGAGCGCCCACGGCACGCCCGCCTCGGACGGCAGCGCGCCGGTCTCCGCGGCGGTCCGCAGCACCGCGCCGACGCCCCGCACCATCCGCACCCGCTGCGGGCCGTCGCCCGCCTCGCGCACCAGGTCCCCGTCGAGCAGCGCCGGAACGGGTGCGTCCCGCAGCGCGTCCAGCACCGCGGTGAACGGCTCGGTACGCGCCAGCGGCGCGATCAGCGGCGTGCCGTCCGCGCGGTGGTCGAGCAGGTTCGCCAGCAGCCCTCGGCGGCCGGGCACCGGGCGGAGCGCGTTGTCGCCGGGTAGGCGTAGCCGGTCGGTCGGGTACTCCAGCACTGCCCGCCCTCGCTCGCCGGTGACCAGCACCTCCCCGGCGACGTGTTCCTCGGCGGCGAGGGTGAGCGCGGCCAGCACCGGTGGTCCGGCGTGCGGGGTCAGCCGCAGCACTGCGGTGTCGTCGACCTCGATCGGGCGGACCCGGTAGCGCTCGACCTCGATCCGGGCCGGGCGTACCGGCGCGCCGGTGACGGATTCGGCGACGGCGAGGCACTGCATCAGCGCGTGCGCGAGCGGGTTCGCCAGCGCGCCGTCCAGCGCCGGGCGGCCGTCGACCGACCGCCGCCCGGCCCAGGGGGAGCGGGCGTAGTAGGCGTCCGGGCGTTGCCAGGCGGCCAGCGTGGCGATGCCGGTGACCGGGGCGAGCCGCCCGAGCGCGCCGGTCAGTTCGGTGAGCGCGGCCGAGCCGAGCGCCTGGAAGTTGACCTGCACGGCGCGGCCGGCGACGTCCGCGGCGGCGGCGAGCGCCCGGTGTTCGGCGAGGTCGAGCACCGGCGGCTTCTCCAGCAGCAGGTCCGCGCCCGCGGCAAGGGAGTCGATCGCGATCGGCAGGTGGGTGTGCGGCGGCGTGCAGACCACCACCACGTCGGGGCGGGCGGCGGCGAGCATGGTCCGGTGGTCGGTGAACACGCCGGCCTCCGGTGGGACCGGCGCGGCCGGTTCGGCCTCCAGCGGGCGTACGTCGACCAGCGCGACCAGGCGCGCACGCCCGGCGGCGTGCAGTTCCGCGATGGCCCGGCGGTGCCAGCGGCCGTGCCCGTTCGCCCCGATCAGCGCCACCCGCGGCGGGTCGTTGCCGCGCACCGGCGACCCCTGGCGGGTCGCTGCCCACCCGCTGGTCACCGGGCGTCCGCCAGGGTCGCCCGGACGCCGTGCCGTTCCAGCGCGGTGAGCCAGCCGGTCACGTCGGCGCGGAACTCGTCGTCGTCGGCCAGGTCGGCCGGGAACACCTCGCGCAGCGCGAAGACCGCGTCGACCACCCCGGCCGGGGTGTGCGCTCCGGCGGCCAGCGCGGCGCGCAGCCGGTCGGCGAGCGGGTCGTCCAGCGGCAGCGGCCGGCCGTCGTCGGCGTACCCGAGCAGGAACCGCAGCCACGCGGCCACCACGAGCGCGCTCCACCGCGCCGACCGGCCGGCGGCCCGCAGGTCGGCGACGGTGTGCAGCACCCGCTGCGGCAGCTTCTGCGAGCCGTCCATCGCGACCTGCGTCGTCCGGTACCGGATCGCCGGGTTGGCGAAACGGGCGAGTACCTGCTCGCCGTAGTCGGCCACGTCCGCGCCGGGCGGCGGGGTGAAGCTCGGCGCGATCTCCTCGGCGAGCAGCCGCCGCAGCACCGCGTCCAGGTGCGGCAGCGTCAGCGCCTCGGCCACCGTCTCCGCGCCGGCCAGCGCCCCCAGGTACGCGGTGGCGGAGTGCACGCCGTTGAGTGCCCGCAGTTTCAGCCGCTCCCACGGGCCGGCGTCGTCGGTGAGCACCGCGCCGGAGCGTTCCCAGGCCGGTCGCCCGCCGGGGAAGTCGTCCTCGATCACCCACTGCGACCACGGTTCGGCGGCGACCGCCGCCAGGTCGGTCACGCCGAGCGCCCGCCGGGCGGCGTCCCGGGTCTCGTCGGTGCTGGCCGGCACGATCCGGTCCACCATGGTGCCGGGGCAGGTGACGGCCGTGAGCACCCGCTCGGCTGTGGCGTCCGGCACCCGGGCCAGCGCGAGGCACTGCTCCACCAGCCCGCGCAGTCGCCGCCCGTTGGCGGGCAGGTTGTCGCAGCTCACCAGCGCCAGCGGCCCGGCGTCGGCGGCGGCGCGGGCGAGCAGCCCGCGGACCAGCAGGCCCGGCACGGTACGCGGGGGACGGCCGGTGGTCAGGTCGGCGGTCAGGTCCGCGTCCACTGTGAGCGCGGCGGTCACCGGGTCCAGCCGGTACGCCTTCTCGGTCACCGTCAGCGTGACCACCCGGATCGCCGGGTCGGCGAGCAGGCCGACCACCGCGTCCGGGTCGCTCGCGGCGTGCCGTACCCCGGCGAGCGCGCCGACCACCCGCGTGGCCGCGCCTTCGGCGGCGAGCGTGGTGACGCTGAACAGGCAGTCCTGCGCGTCGAGGGCCTCGACCACGTCGGTGCTGCGCGGCGCGACGCCGATGATGCCCCAGTCGCCGCCGGCCGCGCCGACCGCCGCCTCGGTGTGCACGGCCTGGTGGGCGCGGTGGAACGCGCCGAGGCCGAGGTGGACGATGCCGGCCGGCACGGTGCCGGGGCGCACCAGCGGCCGGGACTCCGGCGGCAGGTGGCGCAGCGTGGCCAGGCCGAGCCGGTCGGGGGTCAGCGCCATGCCGGTCCCTCCGGGAAGCGGAACTCCGCGATCGACTCCGGGCGCATGGTGGCGCTGTAGCCGGGCGCTGTGGGCAGCAGGTAGCGCCCGCCCCGGGTGCGGACCGGGTCGGTGAAGTGTTCGTGCAGGTGGTCGACGTACTCGACCATGCGGCCGTCCAGGCTCGTGCCGACCCGCAGGTAGTCGAAGATCGCGAGGTGCTGCACGTACTCGCACAGGCCGACGCCGCCGGCGTGCGGGCACACCGGCACGCCGAACTTCGCGGCCAGCAGCAGTTCGGCGAGCACCTCGTCCACCCCGCCGACCCGGCAGGCGTCGACCTGCATGACGCCGATCGCCTCGGCCTGGAGCAGCTGCTTGAAGATCACCTTGTTGGCGGCGACCTCGCCGGTGGCGACCCGGCAGCGGCCGCCGGTCAGCTCGGTGACCGCGCGGGCGATCCGGGCGTGCCCGAGGACGTCGTCGGCGTGCGTGGGCTCCTCGATCCAGTACGGGTCCACCTCGGCGAGCACGCCCATCGCGGCGATCGCCTCGTCCACGTCCCACACCTGGTTGGCGTCCATCATGAGCAGCGCGTCCGGGCCGATCTCGGCCCGGATGATCCGGGCCCGCCGCAGGTCGTCCTCGATCCGCCCGCCGACCTTCATCTTCATCGCGCGCCACCCCTGCGCGTACGCGTCGCGGGTCAGCGCGCGCACCTGCTCGTCCGGGTAGCCGAGCCAGCCCACCGACGTGGTGTACGAGGGGAACCCGTCGCGTTCCAGCGCGGCGAGCCGGTCGGTGAGCCCGTCGCGTCCCTTGTCCAGGATGGCCGCCGCCTCGTCGGGGGTGAGCGCGTCGGTGATGTGGTGGAAGTCGACTGTCGCGACCAGTTCGTCGGTGGGCGCCTCGGCGAGGAACCGCCACATCGGCTTGCCGGCGAGCTTGGCGCGCAGGTCCCACACGGCGTTGACGAGCGCGCCGGTGGCCATGTGGATCACGCCCTTCTCCGGGCCGAGCCAGCGCAGTTGCACGTCGGCGGTGAGCGAGCGCCAGAACGCCACGGGTTCGGCGGCGATCTCGGCGACGGTGCGCCCCCGGACGTGGTGGGCGAGTGCGCGGACCGCCGCGCAGGTGATCTCGTTGCCCCGGCCGTTGGTGAACGTGAACCCGGTGCCGGTCGGTCCGCCGTCGGTGGTCAGCTCCACGTACGTGGCCGAGTAGTCGCCCCTGTTGATCGCGTCCGAGCCGTCGCCGCTGGCGGCGGTGGGGAAGCGCACGTCGTGCACCTCGACGTCGACGATTGTGGTCATGCGGGCCCACCTCCGAACTTGAAGACCTGCTTCGGCAGCCGGTACGCCAGGTCGACGATGGTCTCGGCGGCCTCGTCCTCGGTCAGCCGGTGCTCGGCGACGAGGCGGGCGAGGAATCCGGCGTCGACCCGGCGGGCCACGTCGTGGCGTACCGGGATGGAACAGAACGCGCGGGTGTCGTCGACGAACCCGGCGGTGTTGTAGAAGCCCGCGGTCTCGGTGACCGCCTCGCGGAACCGGCGCAGCACCTCGGGGGAGTCCAGGAACCACCAGGGCGCGCCGAGGCGCAGCGCCGCGTACCCGCCGGCGAGCGGGGCGAGTTCCCTGGTGAATGTGTCCTCGTCGAGCGTGTAGAGCACCACTGTGAGCCGGGGGTCGTTGCCGTGCGCGTCGAGCAGCGGCGCGAGGCCGTGCACGTACTCGGTGGCCTGCGGCACGTCGCCGCCCACGTCGCGGCCGTGTCGGGCGTGCAGCCAGCGGTTGTGGTTGCGGACCGCGCCGGGGTGCAGCTGCATGACCAGGCCGTCGTCGAGCGACATCCGGGCGAACTCCAGCAGCATGTGCGCCCGGAACGCCTCGGCGTCGGCGGCGTCGGCCAGGCCGCGCCGGCCCTTGTCGTACAGCGCCGCGGCCTGCGCGGGACTGAGATCGAGGGTACGGGCGGTGGGGTGCCCGTGGTCGGACGAGGTGGCCCCGGCGGCGGCGAACGCCTCCCGCCGTGCCCGCAGCGCGGCGAGGTATCCGGCGTACGTGCCGGTGTCCTCGCCGGAGACCTCGGCGAGCCGGTCCACGTTCGCGGCCCAGTTGTCGAACTCCATGTCCACCACGTCGTCGGGGCGGAACGTGGTGACCACCCGGCCGCCCGGCCCGCCCCAGCCGTCGGCGGCGAGCTTGGCGTGCCGGCCCAGGTCGTCCAGCGGTGACTCGGTGGTGGCGAGCACCTCGATGCCGAAGCGTTCGAACAGCGCCCGGGGCCGGAAGCCCGGCTCGGCCAGGCGCGCGGCGAGCGCGTCGTAGACGGCGTCGGCGGTGGCCGGGCTCAGCGGCGTGTCGACGCCGAACACGTGCCGGAACGTCTGCTCCAGCCACAGTCGCGACGGGGTGCCGCGGAACAGGTGCCAGTGCGCGGCGAAGCGCCGCCAGATGGTCCGCCCGTCGGTCTCCACCGGGCTGCCGTCGACGCTCGGCACGCCCAGGTCGGCCGGGGGTACGCCCTGGCTGAGCAGCATCCGGGTCAGGTAGTGGTCGGGCACGATGAGCAGCCGGGCCGGGTCGGGGAACGGCTGGTCCTCGGCCAGCAGCCCGGGGTCGACGTGCCCGTGCGGGGAGATGAGCGGCTGCTCGGCGGCGAGCGCGTACAGCTCGCGGGCCAGGGCGCGCAGCCCGGGCTCGGCGGGCAGCAGCAGGTCGCCGCGGGGGATGATCGGCACAGCGAGGGCTCCTCGGTCAGGGCAGGGTGAGCAGGTCGGCGACCCGGACGGGCGCGCCGGTCTCCAGCGAGCGGTTGGCGGCCAGGCCGGTGAGCAGGGCGAGTGCGCCGTCGCGGGCGGTGGCCGCCCGGCCGAGCGGGTCGGGTTCGCCGCCGAGCAGCACCCGGGTCATCCGGGCATCCGCGCCGCCGTGTCCGCGCCGGGTCCAGCCCTCGACCGGGATCTCCTGCGGCGGCGCCCAGAACGGGCGCAGCGTGAGCCGGGCCGCGCCCTGCTCGACGGCGGCCTCGTCGCCGTGCAGCGCCGCGCCCTTGAGTGCGCCGGCGACGGACGGGCTGACGTGGTCGCTCTCGGTCACCTCCAGTTCGAGGCGGCCCCGGCTGCCGTTGACCATGACCCGGTAGCCCTCCCAGGGGGCGTACGCGGTGAGGTGGTAGGTCATCGTGGCGCCGGTGTCGTAGCGGGCCAGCACCGCGAGGTCGTCCTCGATGGTCACGCCGGGGGCGAAGACGTTGCGGTCGCGGTGGTAGCCGTCCTCGGCCTCGGCGTCGAGGTACAGCTCGCGCAGCCTCGGGTGGTCGGCCAGGCGCAGCGCGAACGGGTCGCCGTCGGCGGCGGGGGAACCGTGCGCCCGGTCGTAGTCGCGGGCGTAGCCGTGCCGGCGGCCGTCCGCGCCGTAGAAGAACAACCGGCCGTACGCGTGCACGTCGACCGGACGGGCGTCCAGCCACCAGTTGACCAGGTCGAAGTGATGGCCGGACTTGTGTACGAGCAGCCCGCCGGAGACGGACTTGTCGCGGTGCCAGCGGCGGAAGTAGTCGGCGCCGTGGCGCACGTCGAGCAGCCACTCGAAGTGCACCGACCCGATCTCGCCCACCGCGCCGTCGGCCAGCAGCCGCCGGACCTGCTCGTGCAGCGGGTTGTAGCGGTAGTTGAACGCGACAGTCACGCGCCGGCCGGTCTCGGCGACCGCGTCCAGGATGCGGCGGCAGCGCTGCGCGTCCACGGTCATCGGCTTCTCCACGACCACGTCGCAGCCGGCGCGCAACGCCGCCGTCACGTACTCGTCGTGGGTGGCGTCCACGCTGGTCACCAGCGCCACGTCGACCCGCTCCTTGGCGAGCATGGCCGCGAAGTCACCGGCGGCGTACGTGGGCACCGGCCGGTGGCCCAGCTCGGCCAGCCAGCGGTTGTGCGCGTCCATCCTCCGCTGGTTGACGTCGGCGAACGCGACCAGCTCGGCGGTGTCGGCGTGGTCGAGCGCGAGGGCGCGGACGAACATCTCGGCGCGCGCTCCGGCACCCACCAGGGCGTGGCGGACCCGTTCCCGGGCCGGTGGTGACATGACGTCGGCCTCCCTGGCAGTCGGCTGCAAAGGTTTGCAGCCGAAGAAACCACGACGGTGGATGCGTCGTCAACGGATGGCGGCCAAGCCGCCCTATCCATCCGCATTGATGAGGTTTCGCGCGCCCACCGGGACCGTCGCCGCAATCGAGCCGCAACAATGGACCGTTGACACGAGCGCAACCGTTTGCATTAATGGGCGGCACCCGTGACCCCCACCACATCGGACGAGGGAGCCCGCCGTGCCAGCCACCATCCGGGACGTCGCCCGCGCCTCCGGTGTGCACATCTCCACCGTGTCCCGGACGTTCTCGGCCCCGCACCTGGTCAACCCGGAGACCCGGGTCCGGGTGCTGGCCTGCGCGGAGGACCTCGGCTACCGGCCCAACCGGGCCGCCCGGGCCCTCATCACCGGCCGTACGCACAACATCGGCCTGATCGTGGCCGACATCGCCAACCCGTTCTTCCCGCCACTGATCAAGGCGGCGGAGGGGCAGGCCCGGCACCGCGACTACCACGTGTTCGTGGCCGACACCAACGAGGACCCGGTCGCCGAGGAGGACCTGGTCCACGCCCTGGCCAAGCAGGTCGACGGCGTGCTGCTGTGCAGCCCCCGGATGAGCAACAGCCTGATCGAGCAGGTCAGCCGCGAGGTCCCGGTGGTGGTGATAAACCGCCAGGTCGCCGGCCTGCCCTGCGTGATGATGGACGTCGGGCAGGGCGCCCGGGCCGCGATCGAGCACCTGCTCGGGCTCGGCCACCGCCGGATCGCGCTGCTCGGCGGCCCGCGCGGCTCCTGGACCGCCCGGGAGATGCGCCGCGCCGCGACCGCCGCCGCCCGGGGCGGGGGAGCGGACCTCACCGTCCTCGGACCCAACCAGCCCACCGAGACCGGCGGCGGCGCCCTGGCCGAGCAGGTACGCCGCAGCGGCGTCACCGCCGCGCTCGCCTACAACGACCTGATGGCGATCGGCCTGATCGAAGGGCTGGACGCGCTCGGGGCGCGGGTGCCGCACGACGTGAGCGTCGTCGGCGTCGACGACATCGCGCTGAGCCGGCTCACCCGCCCCAAGTTGACGACGGTGGCCACGCCGACCGCGGCCGCCGGCCGGACGGCCGTCGACATGCTGCTGCAACTCGACTCCGACGCGCCACGGGGCGCCCGGGGCCGGGGCGCGGCGGCCGGCGACCGTCGCACCACCGCACAGGTAATGCTCCAGACCGAACTGGTCGTCCGCGACTCGACCGGGCCCGTCCCCGCGCCCGGCCGGGACGGCACCGGGGCCTGAGCAGGTGGCCCGGGCCCGCACAGCACTGCGGACCCGGGCGGCCCGTGGACGGCCGCCGGTGACGTCGTCGCCTCCCACAGCCGAGGAGTGAGCGCAGATGCACCCCGCAACGTCCCCCACCGCCGGCGTACCCGCCGGGCGGCATCACCGTACCCCCCTGACCCGACGCCGACTCGTCCGCGGCCTGGCCGTCGTCGCGCTCGCCGTGCCGCTCGCCCTGGGCGCGGCCGGCTGCGGGGACGACTCCGCCGGCGGCGACGGCGGCCCGGTCAAACTCTCCGTCTTCTGGTGGGGCGGCGAGGCCCGGGCTAAGCTCACCGAGGACGCACTGGCCCTCTACACCAAGAAGCACCCCGACGTGACGTTCGAGAAGACCTGGCAGGCCAACCAGGGCTACTTCGACAAGCTCGCCACGCTGACCGCCGGCGGCAACCCGCCCGACCTGTTCCAGATCGACGACAACTACCTGGCCGAGTACGCCGGCCGCAGCACGACGCTCGACCTGGGCAGCTACCGCGACTCCGGCAAGCTCGACGTGTCGAAGTTCCCCAAGAGCCTGCTGGAGTACGGCGTGGTCGACGGCAAGCTCGCCGGGATCGCCGCCGGGGAGAACACCCAGGGCCTGGTCTACAACAAGACGCTGCTGACCAGGAACGGGCTGCCCGAGCCGACCACCGGGATGACCTGGGAGGAGCACATCGCCTGGGCCGAGCAGGTGGCGAAGAAGACGAAGGTGCCCGGCACCCAGGACCCGAGCGCCGACTACAAGGCGTTCTGGGTGTGGCTGCGCCAGCAGGGCAAGGACCTGTACAACGGCAAGGAACTCGGCTTCACCGCCGAGGACGTGACCAAGTGGTTCGAGCTGTGGAAGGGCGCGCGGGACCGGGGCGCCACCCCGACGCCCGACGTCATCCACGAGGGCAACTCCAGCGACATCACCAAGCAACTGGTGGTCACCGGCAAGTCCGCCACCTCCTGGGTGTGGGTCAACCAGATGCCGGACCTGAAGAAGAACACCAAGGACGAACTGGGCGTGGTCGCGTACCCGGGTGACCCGAGCGCGCAGTGGGCGCGGGCCTCGATGTACTGGTCGGTGTTCAAGGGCAGCAAGCACAAGGACGTCGCCGTCGATGTGATCAACTTCCTGAACAACGACCCGGAGGCGGTGGCGCTGCTCGGCACCGACCGCGGTCTGCCGTCCAACATGGATCTGCGCGCCAAGGTCAGCGAGACCGCCACCGACCCGGCCATGAAGCAGTCCATCCAGGTCGAGTCCGACCTGGCGCAGAAGTTCGGCGCCTCGCCCCAGGTACCGATCAAGGGGCACAGCAAGGTCAAGTCCGAGCTGGTCAAGGCCGCCGAGAACGCCCAGTACGGCCGCGCCACCCCGGCCCAGGCGGCGGAGCAGTTCGTCACCGCCTGCAAGTCCGCGATCGCCTGACCCCACGAAAGGACCGGTCCCGTGGCTCTCACCACGGCGCCCGGCCGGACCCCTCGCACCGGACCGGCCGGCCCTCGCCCCACGCGGCGTCGGGCCGGCCGGGCCCGGCTCGGCGAGGGCCTGGCTGGGTACGTCTTCCTCTCGCCCTGGCTCATCGGACTGATGGGCGTCACGGCGATCCCCATGCTGCTCTCGCTCTGGCTGAGCTTCACCGACTACGACATCCTCACGCCGCTGTCCGAGGTGCGGTGGGTGGGGCTGGACAACTACGAGCGGATGTTCACCGCCGACCCGTCGTACTGGCACGCGGTGCGGGTCACGCTGACGTTCGCGTTGATCGCGGTGCCGCTGAAGCTGGCCGCCGCGCTCGGCGTGGCGCTGCTGCTCAACCGGGCCTGGCGCGGTGTCGGGCTGTTCCGCAGCCTGTTCTACCTGCCGTCGCTGCTCGGCGGCAGCGTCGCGCTGGCCATCGTCTGGGTCAACATGTTCAACCGGGACGGTGCGTTCAACTCGTTTCTCGCCCTGTTCGGCGTCGAGGGGCTGCCCTGGGTCAGCGACCCGGACTGGGCACTGGAGACGCTGATGGTGCTGGCGATCTGGCAGTTCGGCGCACCCATGGTGATCTTCCTGGCCGGGCTCAAGCAGGTGCCCACCGAGCTGTACGAGGCGGCGGCGGTGGACGGCGCCGGGGCGTGGCGGCGCTTCCGCGCGGTCACCCTGCCCATGCTCTCCCCGGTGATCTTCTTCAACCTGGTGCTGGAGACCATCAACGGCTTCCAGGGCTTCACCGCCGCGTTCGTGCTCAGCAACGGCACCGGCGGCCCGGTCGACTCCACCCTCATGTACACGCTGAAGCTCTACATCTCCGGCTTCACCGACCTGGAGATGGGCTACGCGTCGGCGATGGCGTGGGTGTTCCTGGTGGCGATCGGCGTGGTCACCGCCGTCTTCTTCAGCACCGGCCGGTTCTGGGTGCACTACTCGGACGGAGACGACGCGTGAGCGCGAGGAGTGAGCCGGTTCTGCGAGCCCCGCAGTCGCGAACAAAGGAGGCGCTATGACCGCGCTCACTGTCGCGCGCCGCCGGCCGGGCAGCGGCCGGAACGTCCTGCGGCTCGTCGTGCTCGTGGCGATCGTCGCGGTGGTGCTCTACCCGCTGTTCTGGATGCTCGGCACCTCGGTCAAGTCGCAGGCCGAGATCGCCAACAACGTCGGTCTGCTGCCGGAACGGTTCACCCCCGGCAACTACCTCGACGGCTGGACCAACTTCGACATCAGCTTCGGCCGGTTCTTCCTCAACAGCGCGCTGGTCAGCGGGCTCACAGTCGTCGGCAACGCGCTGTCCTGCCTGCTCGCCGCGTACGCCCTGGGCCGACTGCGGTTCCGGCTGCGCAAGCTCTGGTTCACCGTCATGATCGGCACGCTGCTGCTACCCGGGCACGTGCTGATCGTGCCGCAGTACATCCTGTTCCGCAGCCTCGGCCTGGTCGGCGGCGACTGGCCGTACCTGCCGCTGCTGGTGCCGCAGTTCCTGGCCACCGAGGCGTTCTTCGTCTTCCTCATGGTGCAGTTCATGCGCGGCATCCCGCGCGAGCTGGACGAGGCGGCCACCATCGACGGCGCGTCCCCGTACGGCGTGTTCCGGCACGTCATCCTGCCGCTGAGCCGGCCGGCGCTGGTCACCACGGCGATCTTCTCGTTCATCTGGACCTGGAACGACTTCTTCCGGCAGCTGGTGTTCCTGTCCAGCCTGGAGGACTACACGGTCCCGGTGGCGCTGACCCTGTTCATCGACTCGACCAGCCAGAGCGCCGTCGGCCCGATGTTCGCCATGTCGGTGCTGTCGCTGCTGCCGGTGTTCCTGTTCTTCCTCGCCTTCCAGCGGATGCTCGTCGAGGGCATCAACACCAGCGGGCTGAAGGGATGACCGCCGTGCCTGCCCCCACCGACGCCGTACCCGCCC
>NZ_RCVK01000333.1:0-14531 GCF_003667485.1 Micromonospora sp. BL1 | reverse complement strand
GGTACGCACCACCTCCCGGGTACGCACCCCCTCCCGGGTACGCACCGCCACCCGGCCATGGGCCGCCCGGCTCGGCCGCGCCCGGATACGGGCCACCGCCCGGTACCGACGCGGCGCCCGGGCCGTGGCCCGCGCCGCTGCCGCCGTACCCGGGACCGTGGGGTCCGGCCGCCGGGCCGCCCACCGGCGGCGAGGAGCCACGGCAGCGGCTGCACCCGCTCAGCCCCGCGCTGCACGGCGCGAAGTCCCTGGTCGTGGTGATCGCCGGGCTCTCCTGGTCGACGCTGTCCCGCGTCGGGTTCGGCTGGTTCGCGGCGCTGGTCACCGTCTTCGTGCTCGGCGCCACGGTGCTGTCGGTGGTGAGCTGGTGGAACACCGGCTACCACCTGGTGGGCCGCGAGCTGCGCGTGTACGAGGGCCTGCTGTGGCGGCGCACCCGGGCCATCCCGCTGGAGCGGTTGCAGGCGGTGGAGGTGGTCCGGCCCCTGCTGGCCCAGCTCACCGGCCTGGCCGAGCTGCGGCTGGAGGTGGTCGGCGGGGGCAAGACCGAGGCGCCGCTGGCGTACCTCAGCGTGGCCGAGGCCACCGCGTTGCGGCAGCGGCTGCTCGCGGTGGCCGGTCGATCCGCCCCGGCGCCGGCTCCGGTGGCCGAGCCCGGCGCACCGGTCGCGCCGCCCGTGCCGGAAGGACGCCGGCTGCACGCCGTCCGCAACCAGGACCTGCTGATCAGCCAGTTGCTCACGCCGCAGGCGTTCCTGCTGCCGCTGGGCCTGGTGTTCGTCGGCGCCCAGTTCCTCTCCGAGGGCTCGTGGTCGTTCATCGCGGTGGCCAGCACGCTCACCGCGATGGCCGGCGTGGTGCTGCAACCGATCCGCCGGGTGCTCGACGACTGGAGCTTCCGGCTCGACCGGGACGACGGCACGCTGCGCGTGCACAACGGGCTGCTGGAGACGCGGGTGCAGACAGTGCCGCTGCACCGGGTGCAGACGGTACGGGCGACCTGGCCGCTGCTGTGGCGGATGAAGGGGTGGCTGCGGCTGCGGCTGGAGGTGGCCGGCTACTCGGCCGGTGAGCCGGACGACCGCAACCGCCCGGACCGGCTGCTGCCGGTCGGCGACGCGGGCACCGGCGCGATGGTCGTGGCGGAGGTGCTGCCCGGCGTGCGGCTGGACGCGCTGCCCGCCACGCCGCCCCCGTCGCGGGCCCGGTGGCTGCGCCCGCTGAGCCGCAAGGTGGTCGGCGCCGGTCTCGACGAGCAGGTCTTCGTGGCCCGCTCCGGGCTGCTGACCCGGCAGTTGACGCTGGTGCCGTACGCCCGGATCCAGAGCGTGCGCGTCACCCGCGGTCCGGTGCAGCGGCTGCTGCGGCTGGCCACCGTGCACGCGGACACCGCGGGTGGGGCCGGGGCGGCGGCCGTCGACCGGGATCTGGCCGACGCGTGGGAGCTGGCCGCGGAGCTGACCGAGCGGTCGCGGGCCGCCCGCCGTACCGACAGCGGGCGCTGACCGGCCCGCGGTGGCGGACCGGCCGGTGCGCGTCTACCGGCGCTCGGCGGGCACCGCGTCCCGGTCGCCGGCCACCCGGTCCGGGGTGTCGGCGGCGGTGCCGTCGTCGGCGGTCGGCGACCCGGCCGCGACGGCGGGCTCGCCGGCCCGGCGGGCCCGCCGGGCCGCCCACCAGCGCTCGGCCAGGCCGACCACCAGGAACGTCATGCCCACGTACGCCCAGCCGACGAGCACGTCGATCAGGTAGTGCTCACCGCTGTACATCAGCGTGAACGTCATCGCCAGCGGGTACGCGAGCATCAGCGGCCACCAGCGCTTGCGCACCGACCGCATGAAGAACAGCACCACGAACAGCGCGAACGCGGTGTGCAGCGACGGCATCGCGGCCACCGGGTTGGAGGCGATCTGCCCGGCGTTGAGCAGGTTGCCCGCGCCGTGCATGCCGATCTCCTTCCAGCCCCGGGTGGAGATCCGCGCGACCTCGGTCAGCAGGCCGTTCTGCGCCGCCCACCACGGCGGCGCGGCCGGGTAGGCGAAGTAGGTGACCAGGCCGGCCGCGCACAGGAAGCCCCAGCGGGACATGTACGCGATCCAGCGCCGCCGGTTCCGCATCCACAGCACTGCGGCGGCGGCGAACGTCGCCACGAAGTGCGAGAAGTAGATCCAGCTCACCAGCACGTCCCACCAGCGCACCTCGGACGCGTCGTACAGGCGCTCCTGGAGCCAGATCGTCGGCACCTCGCCGCCGGTGAGCCATCCGGTGAGGAAGCGGTCGGCGACGATCAGCTCCATCGCGTGCGGGGTGGCGCCGTTGTCGGCGAATCCCCGGGACAGGTTGTACGCCGCGAGCAGCAGCACCACCGGGATCCAGTCCCGGGCGAACCGCAGGTGGGTGCGCCACGGGCGGGCCGAGTTCCACGCGACAGTGCCGGCCCAGATCCACAGGAACGCGTACGCCGGGTCGGTGGGCAGGCCGATGGCGAGCCAGGCGACGACGAACGCGACGCCCCAGATGGTCATCGCGATCACACGGCGGCGCCCACCGTCGGGCGACTCGGTGGTCGCGTCGGGGGCGGGGGTCGGAGATTGTGTCAGCTCGGCCATCGCGGACAAGGTTAACGGCGGGCGGCCGGTGGGCCTGCGGGCGGGCGGCGACGACCGGACCGGCGGCGGCTCGGACGCCGGACGGCCACGGGTCGGCTGCACTAGGCTCGGCCGCATGCAGGAGCAGCCGGAGTCGCCCTTCTCGCCGGGCCTGACCGCCCGGGTCGAGCTGACAGTGACCGACGCCGACACCGCGCAGGCGGTCGGCTCGGGGGACGTGCCGGTGCTCGGCACACCCCGGGTGCTGGCGCTGGCCGAGGCGGCGACGGTGGCCGCCACCGCGACCCGGATGCCCTCCGGGTCGACCACGGTCGGCGTACGGGTGGAGCTGGAGCACCGCGCGGCCACCCCGGTGGGGCGTACCGTGGCGGCCCACGCCGAGCTGGTGAAGGTCGACGGCAAGCGGCTCGTCTTCGACGTGACGGTCACCGACGGGCCCACCGTGGCGGCGCAGGGGCGCGTCGAGCGGGTGCTCGTCGACCGGCAGCGTTTCGTCGAGCGGGCCCTCGGCCCGTCATGACCGCCGGGTTCTCCGAGGTCGCCGCCGGGGTGCACGTTCTGCGCGAGCCGACGCTCGCGGTGAACGTCGTGCTGGTGGTCGGTGACGGCGCGGCGCTGCTGGTGGACACGCTCTCCACCGCCGGGCAGGCCCGGGAGCTGGCGGAGGCGGCCCGGGCGGTGACGCCGTACCCGTGGACGATCGTGAACACGCACCACCACTTCGACCACTGCTTCGGCAACGCCACGCTGGCCGGGCCGGAGACCGCGATCTACGCGCAGGCCCAGGCCGCGGCGGCGCTGCGGGACCGGTCCGACGCGGTGCGCCGCGCCGCGTACGAGGAGATGCACGCCGGGCATCCGGCGCTGGCCGAGGAGCTGGCGCACACCGAGCTGCGGGCGCCGACGCACGAGGTGCACGAGGAGACGGTGCTCGACGTGGGCGGCCGGCGGGTGGTGCTGCGCCATCCCGGGCACGGGCACACCGACGCCGACCTGGTGGTCCACGTGCCGGACGCGGACGTGCTGGTCGCGGGCGACCTGGTGGAGCAGAGCGGGCCACCGGCGTTCGAGGAGTCGTACCCCCTGAAGTGGCCGGACGCGCTGGCCGACCTGCTGCGGATGACCACGCCCGCGACGGTGGTGGTGCCCGGTCACGGCGAGCCGGTCGGCGTGGACTTCGTCCGCGAGCAGCACGCGCAGCTCGCGCGGCAGGCGTGGCTGATCCGGGCCGGGCACACCGGCAGCGCCCCGCCGGAGCGGGTGGCGGCCGAGTCGCCGTTCGGCGCCCGGCCGGGTCTGATCGCTGCCCGCCGCGGCTACGCGGAGCTGGACGGCACGGCCTGACCGGCGGCCGGGCTCATCCGGCGTCGGCCAGGATCTCGCGGAGGCGGTTGCGGCACTCGGCGACGAACGCCGGGAACGTGTCCCAGTAGTAGGAGACGCCGCTGGCCGCCACCCCGAGCGCCCAGGCGCGGGCCCGCGCCCAGGTCACGTCGTCCACGCCGAGCGCCTCGCGGTAGGCCTGCCGGGCCGGCGGCGGGAGGTCCCAGATCGGCGCGTGCTCGGCGTCGGGCTGCCCGACGGTCAGGCCGCCGAAGTCGATGACCGCCCGCAACCGGCCGTCGTGCACGAGCAGGTTGGTGGGCTTGAGGTCGCCGTGCAGCCAGACGTGCGGGCCGGCCGGTTCGGGCAGGTCGAGGGCGTCCCGCCAGAGCCGGGCCAGGGTGTCGACGTCCGTCTCGTCGCCGATGCGGCTGCGGCAGTCGTCGAGCGCCGCCGAGATCCAGGTGTCGCAGGGACGCAGCGCGCCGCCGCGGTATCCGCTCAGGTCGCCCGCGCGGGTCGCGCCGAGCAGGTCGGCCGCGTGCAGGTGCCGGACGAACACGGCCAGGTCGGCGCCGAGCGCGGCCCAGTCGCCGACGGTGCCGGGCCGGACCTCGTCGCCCGGTATCCACCGTTGCACCGACCAGGGCAGCGGGAAGGCGTCGGCCGGGACGCCGGCGTACACCGGTTCCGGCACCCGGTACGGCAGCAGCGGCGCGAGCCGGGGCAGCCACCGCTGTTCCTTGCGCAGGGCACCGGCCTTCTCCGCGGTCCGGGGCAGCCGGACGAGCAGGTCGGCGCCGAGCCGGTACATCGTGTTGTCGGTCCCGGCGCCGGCCGGTGTCAGCGGCAGCGCGGCCCACTCGGGGCGCTGGTCGGCCAGCAGTGCCCGGACGACCTGTTCGTCCACGGGTATCTCGTCCTGGTGCAGCGCCATCCGGTGATCATGCGGGGCGGGCCGGTGCGACGGCCACCGGGTTTCCGGAGGCCCGCCCGGGCGGTTCCGGCCGGGCATGTCCCCGCAGGGCGCCGAGCAGCGCGTCGAGGTGCGGGGCGGCGGCCAGGATCGCCGCCCGCGCCGCCGGATCCAGCTCGGCCAGGGCCTCGTCGAGCAGCGCGGCCCGGTTGGTCTCGTAGTCGGCCATCCGCGCCCGGGCGGCCTCGGTCACGTGCAGCCGCAGCACGCGGCGGTCGTCGGGGTCGCGGTCACGGGCCAGCAGCCCGGCGTCGGTGAGGTCGCGGACCAGTGTGCTCACCGTGTTGGGCGCGGTGCAGAGGCGACGGGCCACCTCCTTGCCGCTGATCCCCGGCGTCTCCCGGACCAGCAGCAGCAGCTCCACCTGCGCCTCGGGCAGCGGGTCTCGTCCCACGCGCGCCCCGGTCCGCCGGCGCAGGAGCCGGTGCAGCTCCCCCACGACCGCGCCGACGCGTGCGACCTGCTCGTTCGTCGCCACGGGGTCACCCGCCTCACATCGCAATAGTTCTGACTACAGATGTAAGGTACCCCAGCAGACCGGATCCAGGGGGTACCCACTCGTGAGCAACGCCGCGCCGGCCGCCGCGCGCCCGACCGCCGACCGCACCACGGCCACCACCGGCGGCGTGACGCTGCTGGTGCTGCTCGGCGCACTCACCGCGATCGGCCCGCTGTCGCTGGACATGTACCTGCCGGCGTTCCCGGCCATGACCCGCGACCTCGGCGCCGACCAGGCCGGCATCCAGCTCTCGCTGACCACCTGCCTGATCGGTCTCGCCCTGGGCCAGCTCGTCACCGGTCCGCTCAGCGACCGCTGGGGGCGCCGCCGTCCGGTGCTGGTCGGCGTGGTCGCGTACACGGTGCTGGCGCTGGCCTGCGCCGCGGCGCCGAACGCCCCGCTGCTGGCCGCCGCGCGGTTCGCCCAGGGCGTCGCCGGTGGCATGGGCGTGGTGGTCGCCCGCGCGGTGGTCCGCGACCTCTACTCCGGCCGGGACGCCGCGAAGTACTTCTCCCGGCTCACCCTGGTCTTCGGCGTGGCGCCGGTGGCGGCGCCCGGCGTGGGCAGCCTGGTGCTGCGGTTCGGCTCGTGGCGGGCCGTCTTCGTGACGCTCGCCGTCATCGGGGCGGTGCTCGCCGTCGCGGTCGCGCTGCGCCTGCCGGAGACGCTGCCGGCCGAGCGCCGCAGCACCGGCGGCCTGGGAGGCACCGTCCGGACCATGCGGTCGCTGCTCGCCGACCGGGTCTACCTCGGGTACGCGCTGACGCAGGGCTTCGCGTTCGCCGGGCTGTTCGCGTACATCTCCGGGTCGTCGTTCGTGTTCCAGGACGTCTTCGGCGTCTCCGCCGCGGTGTTCAGCGTCATCTTCGGCGTCAACGCGCTCGCCCTGGTGGCGGTCGGGCAGGCCAACGCCCGGCTGCTCGACCGGTTCACGCCGCGCCGGCTGCTGGTCACCACGCTCGTGGTCGGCGTGGTCACGGCGGTCGGCGTGCTGACCGGCGCGCTGGCCGGCAGCCTGGCCGTGACGGCGGTGGCGCTGTTCGCCTTCGTCGGCTCGCTCGGCATGGTGATGCCGAACAGCACCGCGCTGGCGCTGGACGCGCACGCCCGGCACGCGGGCACCGCCGCCGCGCTGATGGGCGGCATCCAGTCGGTGGTGGGCGCGCTGGCCGCGCCGCTGGTCGGGCTCGGCGGCGAGGGCAGCGCGCTGCCGATGGCGGTGGTCCTGGCCGGCGCCGCGTTCCTGTCCCTGACCGCCGTCCTGACGATGGCCCGCACCCGCCCCTGAGCGCGGGCCGGGCGGATCACGGGAAGCGGGCGGCCACCCGGGCGCGGGTGGGCATGGCGGTGGCGCCGCCCGGGGACTCGCACACCACCGCCGCCACCCGCAGCGCGAACGCGACCCGCTCCCGCCAGCCGGTCGGCTCGACCGGCTCACCGGCGGCCAGCAGGTCCGCCACCAGCGCGCCCATCACCGAGTCGCCCGCGCCTGTCGCGTCCACCGCGTCCACCTTCGGCGCGGGTACGCGTACCACGTCGTCGGCGGCGGCGACCAGGGCGCCGTCCGCGCCGAGCGTGACCACGACGGTGCTCGCGCCCAGTTCCCGCAGGTACGCGGCGACGCCCTCGACCGGCTCGTCCGGGTAGAGCAGCCGCGCGTCGGCGGCGCTGAGCTTGACCAGGTGCGCCCCGGCGGCGAACTCGGCGACCACCGCCCGCAGCCCGTCCAGCGCGCCCGGCGCGGTGAGCAGGCGGGGCCGCACGTTCGGGTCGAACACCCGCAGCGCGCCCGCGATCGACCAGGCGCGCCGGGCGGCGGCCAGCACCGGCGGGTCGAGCAGCACGATCGAGCCGCAGTAGAGCACGTCCGCGCCCTCGACCAGCGCCACGTCCAGGTCGCCCGGGCCGAGCAGCGCGTACGAGCGGGGCTCGCCGTAGAAGCGGAAGTCCGGCTCCGCGCCGGCGAACGTGGCCACCGCGAGCGCGGTCGGCGCCGGGACCGTCACCGTCCCGCTCACGTCCACGCCGGCGTCGGTGAGGAAGGCGCGGATCCGCCCGGCCAGCGCGTCGTCGCCGAGCGACCCGACGAACCGCGCGTCCCCGCCGAGCCGGGCGATCGCCACCGCCACGTTGAGCGGGCCGCCGCCGATCGCCTGCCGGTAGACGGGTTCCCCGTCGTGCTCGGCGTCGAGCAGGTCCACCAGCGCCTCGCCGAGCACCACCGCGTAACCCATCCTGGCTCCCCTCGTCGTCCTCCCTCCGATCCTGGCGCATGCCGGGGTCGCGGCGCGTCCGGACCCGGGCATCGAGCGGCACCTATTGCGAGCCGCGTCCCGACGTGGTGGGATGGCGATGCCGGGTGACGACGCGGGGGGCTGCCGCGTCGCCGGCTGCCGGGTCGAGCCGACGCGAGGGCATCCACGGTCCGTGGCAACGGACCGCAGGCGGTGCGCGCCCGCCGACGGCCCCGGCCGCACACCGACCGGGCGCGGGCACCGCGATCGTCGCATCCGCTCGTCCCAGCGGAGCGGGCCGAACCGGGCCTCGCTCCGCGAGTCAGGAGATCCCCGTGCACCGAACCCGATCCCGTACGGCCGCGTTGCTCACCGCGGCCGCCACCCTGGCCCTGGGCGCGTTCGCCCTGGCCACCAACTCCGGACCGGCGGCCGCGCACGGCGCGGCCATGACGCCGGGCGCCCGCACCTACCTGTGCTGGAAGGACGGCCTCACCGGAACCGGTGAGATCCGGCCGAACAACCCCGCCTGCTCGTCGGCGGTGGCCACGAGCGGGGCGAACTCGCTGTACAACTGGTTCAGCGTGCTGCGCTCCGACGCCGGCGGGCGGACCGTCGGGTTCATCCCCGACGGCAAGCTGTGCAGCGGCGGCAACCCCGGCTTCAGCGGGTACGACGCGGCGCGCACCGACTGGCCGGTCACCCACCTGACGGCCGGGCGGTCGATCGAGTTCCGGTACAGCAACTGGGCCCACCACCCGGGCACGTTCTACTTCTACGTGACCAAGGACAGCTGGAGCCCGAACCGGCCGCTGGCCTGGAGCGACCTGGAGGAGCAGCCGTTCCTCCAGGTGACCAACCCGCCGCAGCGCGGCGCTGTGGGCACCAACGACGGCCACTACTACTTCAGCGGCAACCTGCCGTCGAACAAGAGCGGCCGGCACATCATCTACTCGCGCTGGGTGCGCTCGGACAGCCAGGAGAACTTCTTCGGCTGCTCGGACGTGACGTTCGACGGCGGTAACGGCGAGGTGACCGGGATCGGCTCGGGCGGCAGCAACCCCCCGACGACCGCGCCGCCGACCACCGCGCCGCCGACGACCGCGCCCCCGACGACCGCGCCCCCGACCTCACCTCCGCCGGTGACGAGCAGCCCGACCATGCCGTCCGGCTCCTGCATGGCGGTGTACAAGGTGGTCACCGCCTGGGGCGGCGGCTTCCAGGGCGAAGTGACGATCATGAACCACAGCACCCGGACGTACTCCGGGTGGACCGCGAACTGGACCTGGCCCAGCGGCCAGACCATCAACCAGGTGTGGAACGGCACGTTGAGCGGCAGCGGGGCGTCGGTGAGCGTCTCCAACGCCGCCTACAACGGCAGCGTCCCGCCGGAGGGCACCACCACGTTCGGCTTCACCGCGAACTTCTCCGGCACCAACACCCTTCCGACAGTCACCTGCACCGGTCGGTGACCAGGCACTGAGAAGGGCCCCCGGGAAATCCCGGGGGCCCTTCCTCGTCACGCTCGGGTCAGCGGACCATGCTGCCGACGACCGGCTTGGTGAGCAGCGCGGACTGGTTGCGCTGGATGCCCGGGTCGAGCGTCTTGGCCACGAAGATGGCGTGCCAGATGCAGAAGATCAGCACGGTCCACACCTTGCGGGAGTGGTCGGCCTCCTCCCGCTTGTGCTCGTCCAGCAGGCGCAGCGCGTACGACAGGTCGATCAGGTCACCCGCGCCCGAGGTGGACAGCACGTGCCGCGCCCACTCGTACATCTCGCCGCGCAGCCAGACCCGGGTCGGGGTCGGGAAGCCCAGCTTCTTGCGGTTGACGATGGCCGGCGGCACGACGCCCTGCAGCGCCTGGCGCATCGCGTACTTGGTGGCCTCGGAGCGGGGCGGCAGCTTCAGGTCGACCGGGATGCCGGCGGCGACGTTGAACACCTCCCGGTCCAGGAACGGCACCCGCACCTCCAGCGAGTGCGCCATCGAGATCCGGTCGGCCTTGACCAGGATGTCGCCGCGCAGCCAGGTGTAGAGGTCGACGTACTGCATCTTGGTGACGTCGTCCAGCTCGGTGCACTCGGCGTAGATCGGCGCGGTCACGTCGGTGTAGCGCACCGAGGGGTCGTAGCGGCGCAGCAGGTGCTGCTTCTCCTCCTCGGTGAACATCCGGGCGTTGCCGTAGTAGCGCTCCTCGATCGGGGTGGTGCCGCGCTCCAGGAAGCTCTTGCCCTTGACGCCCTGCGGGATGGCCTTGGACACCGCGCGCAGGCCCTTCTGCACGCCGTCGGGCAGGCTGTTGACCGCGTTGAGCGACAACGGCTCCCGGTAGATCGTGTAGCCGCCGAAGAACTCGTCCGCGCCCTCGCCGGAGAGCACCACAGTGACGTGCTCGGCGGCCTTCTTCGCCACGAAGTACAGCGGCACCAGGGCCGGGTCGGCGACCGGGTCGTCCAGGTGCCAGACGATCTTCGGCAGCGCCTCGATCATGTCCTGCGGCCCGATCTTGGTCGGGATCGTGGTCACGTCGAGGTGCCGGGCCGAGTCCTGGGCCACGTCGATCTCGGAGTAGCCCGGCACGTCGTAGCCGACGGTGAAGGTGAGGATGTTCGGGTTGAACTCGCGGGCCAGCGCCACCACGGCGGTGGAGTCGATGCCGCTGGACAGGAACGAGCCGACCGGCACGTCCGAGCGCATGTGCATCCGGACGCTCTCGCGCAGCGTCTCCCGGATGTCGTGGTAGAGCCGCTGCTCGTCGGAGACCGGGGCCGGCCGGAACACCGGGCGGTACCAGCGGCGCACCTCGATCCGGCCACCCGGGGTCCAGGTCAGGTACTCCCCCGAGCCGATCCGGCTGATCCCCTTGTGCAGCGTGCCCGGCTCCGGCACGTACTGGAGGGTCAGGTAGTGGCTCAGGTTGGCGGTGTCGATGCCCGCGTCACCCTGGTACGCCGAGTGCGCGAACGGCAGCAGCGCCTTCTTCTCCGAGGCGAGGTAGAGGCCGTCCTGCGTCTCGAGGTAGTGCAGCGGCTTGATGCCGAAGTAGTCCCGCGCGCCGAAGGCCCGCCGCTCCTGCCGGTCCCAGATCACGAACGCGAACATGCCGCGCAGCTTGGTGAGCACCTGCTCACCCCAGTAGTGGTAGCCGGCGACGATCACCTCGCCGTCGCCGTTGGTGGCGAACTGGGCGCCGTAGTCGCGGATCAGCTCGTCGCGCAGCTCGATGTAGTTGTAGATCTCGCCGTTGAAGGTGAGCAGGTAGCGCCCGCCCGCGTAGGGCAGGGGCTCGTGGCTCAGCGCCACGTCGATGATCGCCAGGCGCTTGTGCGCGAACACGCCGTCCGCGTACCGGCCGGAGGCGTCGCCGACCACCTCGACCCCTGTCTCGTCCGGGCCGCGGTGGTGCAGGCACTCCAGTGCGCCGGCGATGTTGTCGCGGTGGGCGGCGGCGTCGCCGCGCGCGCTGAAAAAGGCCAGGAGTCCGCACATGGTCGCCATCTTTCCACGCGCCGGAAGCCACCGTCGCGGCACCGCAGGCACCTCCCGCTGTCGTGCGCGCGGTACCGTCGGGACCAGCGACGAGGCTCAGGGAGGGGCGGATCATGGCCGAGGAGCGGACCCGGCAGGGCAAGGCGGCGGACGGCACGGAGTCGCACGACCCGGATTTCCCGGAGGCGTTCCTGTCGTTCATGCGGCAGGGCTGGCGGGACACCGAACTGCCGGTCACCCCGCGCCCGGAGGTGCCCAACCACGCCAAGCGGCGGGCCGCGCTGGCCGAGGCCTTCCCGGGCGAGACGCTGGTCATCCCCACCGGCAACGAGAAGGTACGCGCCAACGACACCGACCACCGGTTCCGGCCGGGCAGCGACTTCGCGTACCTGACTGGCGACCTGGAGCCGGACAGCGTCCTCGTGCTGCGGCCGGGCGGCGAGCCCACGCTGTTCATGCGTCCCCGGTCGTCCCGGGCGACCGACGAGTTCTTCCGCAGCCGGCACGGTGAGCTGTGGGTGGGCCGCCGGCCGACGCTGCGGGAGAAGTCCACCGAGCTGGGCCTGCCGACGGCCGACCTGAGCGAGCTGGACGCGGCGCTGGCCGAGCTGGCGCCGGGGCGTACCCGGGTGCTTCGCGGTTTCGACGCCCGCGTGGACGCGGCCGTGCGTCCCTACGACGGCGCGCGCGCCGAGGGGCAGCCCGGCCGCGACCGGGAGCTGGCGATCGCGATCTCCGAGCTGAAGCTGGTCAAGGACGAGTGGGAGATCGCGCAGCTCCAGGAGGCGTGCGACGCCACGGTGCGCGGCTTCGAGGACGTGGCGCGGGCGCTGCCGGCCGACCGCGGGGTCTCCGAGCGGCTGCTGGAGGGCGTCTTCGCGCTGCGCGCCCGGCACGACGGCAACGACGTCGGCTACGGCTCGATCGTCGGGGCCGGCGAGCACGCCACGATCCTGCACTGGGTGCACAACCACGGCGCCACCCGTCCGGGTGAGCTGCTGCTGATGGACATGGGCGTGGAGAACCGCAACCTCTACACCGCCGACGTGACCCGGGTGTTCCCGGTCGACGGCCGGTTCACGCCGTTGCAGCGTCAGGTCTACGACGCGGTGTACGCCGCGCAGCAGGCCGGCATCGAGATGTGCCGGCCCGGCGTGGCGTTCCGGGACGTGCATCTGGCCTCGATGCGGGTGCTGGCCGAGGCGCTGAAGGATCTCGGGCTGCTGCCGGTGAGTGTGGACGAGGCGATGGACCCGGCCTCCACGGTCTACCGGCGGTGGACGCTGCACGGCACCAGCCACATGCTCGGCATCGACGTGCACGACTGCGCCAACGCGCGCAAGGAGACCTACCGCGAGGGGCCGCTCGGCGAGGGGTACGTGCTCACCGTCGAGCCGGGGCTCTACTTCCAGCCGGAGGACGAGCTGGTCCCGGAGGAGCTGCGGGGCGTCGGCGTGCGGATCGAGGACGACATCCTGGTCACCGCCGACGGCCCGGTGAACCTGTCGGCCGGGCTGCCGCGCGCCTCCGCCGAGGTGGAGACCTGGCTGGCCGAGCAGCGTGAGGCGGGCCCCCGCCTGCCCGGCTGATCGCCGCGGGCCGCGATCTCCGGCGGGCCCCACCACCGCGCCTCTCCAGGCAGGTGGTGGGGCCCGCCGCCGTCTGGGCCGTTCCGGTTCGCTCACGTGGTTGGTCACCGACCGCCGATCGTGGGAGGAATGCGGGCTTTTTTCGGATACGTCTTCCTCGCGAGGATCCTTCTCATACGGTGCTGATCAGAGGCTACAACCGGTTTGTAGCTGGTCGCCCGGCCTGGGGCGGTGCGACCCGTTTGGGAAGAACCGAAAGGGCTCTCATGTCGAACGACGTAACGACACCCGACGGCGGCGCTCCGATGACGCCCCCGCCGCGGACGAGCAGGCGGCGGGCGCTCTGGGTCGCCACCGGCGTGGCCGGGCTGACCGGCGTCGTCGGTCTGGCGGCGCTCGGCGGTCTCGCCGCCCGCGACGACAAGTCCGGCACCGAACCGGTGGCGGAGAACCACGCCGCAGCGCCGCAGAACGCCAGTGACGACTCCCGCGCCGACGGCGGGAAGGGCGGCGAGAAGGGCGAGGACGGGTACGGCAAGGACGGCAAGGACCGTGGCCAGGAAGGCCGCGACCGCGGCGAGTGGGGCAAGGACGGCAAGGACGACCACGGCAAGACCCGCGAGGTCCCCTGCGACGACGACGCCCTGGTCGACGCACTCGAACTGGCCAACCGCGACCACGGCGGCACCCTGAAGCTCGCCGAGAACTGCACCTACGAACTCGGCGTCAAGGACCGCAAGTTCGGCTCCGCCCTGCCCGAGATCAAGCAGGACGTCACCATCAAGGGCAACAACTCCACCATCAAGCGCGACGCCGAAGACACCTTCCGCATCTTCCGCGTCGTCGACGGCGGCGACCTCACCCTCAAGGACCTCACCGTCAAGGGAGGCAACGCCAACGAGTTCAAGTACCCGGGGCCGTCGGTACCGAAGGCGGCCGGACCGGACGGCAAGGACGACGACAAGCGGTTCGAGGGTGACGGCGGCGCGCTCCTGGTCGAGCGCGGCGGCAGCGCGCACCTGCACAGCGTGAAGCTGGTCGACAACAACGCCGAGGGCGACGGCGGCGCCATCGCCAACTACGGCCGCACCTGGCTCAAGGAGAGCAAGGTCGTCGACAACCACGCCCAGGGCGACGGCGGCGGCGTCTACAACGAGGGCACCCTCAAGGTCGAGGAGACCCACGTCGACGACAACACCGCCGGCGGCAACGGCGGCGGCATCGCCAACGGCAGCGGTGAGCACCACGACGGGCCGGTCGACCCGGCCTCGGCCGCGAAGGCCGACAAGGGCGAGCACGGCAAGCACCACGCGGGCACCGTCGAGATCATCGGGGCGTACGAGGGCAAGGACGCCTCGCTGAGCACGCTGAGCCACAACCGGGCGGGTCGCAACGGTGGTGGCCTGTTCAGCAGCGGCGGCTGGGTCACCGTCTCGTTCACCGCGATCGGCGGCAACGTCGCCTGCGAGAACGGCGGCGGCGTCTACGCCGAGAACACCGACCTGCTGCTGGAGAAGGTCCACGTGGCGGGCAACCACGCCGACGGCGACGGTGGCGGCGTGGTGACGACCGGCGGGCGGGACTGGGCCGGCAACGGCACCGAGAAGGACGGCCTCGCCGGGAGCGCCACGATCGCCGACAGCGCCGTGGTGGACAACACGGCCGGCCGGTTCGGCGGTGGTATCTACAACGGCGAGTGGCTCATCAAGATCGAGGACGGCTTCCTCGCCCGCGACCACGACAAGGACGACAACGCCACCCTCACCATCCGCGACACCGACATCAAGGGCAACACCGCCCTCAACGGCG
>NZ_RCVK01000253.1:0-14889 GCF_003667485.1 Micromonospora sp. BL1 | reverse complement strand
GAGGATCGTGTTGCCGTCGGGGTCGACGGTGCGGCACTCGCCGCCGGGAGCGTTCTCGACCCGGTGGCCCGCCGCGACGAGGCGTTCGGTGGTCGCGGCGACGTCGTCGACGTGGAGGTACAGCGTGGCCGGGGCCGGGGCGCCCTCGACGATCAGCAGGGTCAGGTCGCCGCAGCGCAGGCGCGACCGGCCGTCCTCGCCGGGCTGTCCGGTGTAACCGAACAGCGCGTAGAACCGGCCGGCCGCGTCGGTGTCACCGACGTTCAGCACCGGGACCTGACCCTGAACTCCGCTGCGCACCGCGCCACTCTACCCATTGGCGCTCTGTAAATCACGTCTTGCAGATCGGGTTTTCATTCCGGTCGGCGGGCGCCCCGAGGGTCAGCAGCCGTTGGTGCTGGTCTGGTTGCGCTTGAGCCCGTCGGACCAGGTCACGCCCTGGACGACCGCCACCACGACGCTGCCGTCGTGGATCTGCTCGTAGTGCAGGTGCGGGCTGAGGTCGTACTTCGCCGACGTCGCGCCGACCCGGCCGATGACGTCGCCGCGCTTCACCGTGTCGCCCTTGGCCACCGCGCGCGAGTTCAGGTGGGCGTACCGGGTGCGCCAGCCGTCGCCGTGCCCGATGACGATGGTGTTCCCGTAGCCGGAGGTGGTGGAGTAGTACGACTCCAGGACGGTCCCGGCGGCGCTGGCGACGGTCCGGCGGTTGAGGTCGTCGGGGCTGCCGTTGGCGTCGTAGTGGTTCCAGTCGATGGCGTGGGCGGGGCTGTGCCCGTTCCAGTTGTTGCCCTGCCAGGTCTGGCCGCACAGGAACGGCATCCGGAAGCCCGGCCGGGCGGCCTGCGCGGGCTGCACGCCGAGCATCGCCCCGGCGACGACAGCGGTCGTGAGCAGCGCCGGCACGCGCCACCGGGCGGCGGTGGTCATCAGCGACATCGTTCCCCTCCTCGCATCGAGTGATCCGGGTCGATGCTATGGGCCGCGCAGACGTTGGGTAAATAGCTACACGGATGAATGCCCGGCCAAAACTTTCCTACGATCAGCCGACCAGGGCGGCGTACCGGCCGCGCCGGTCCAGCAACGCGTCGTGGGTGCCGGACTCGACGATCCGGCCGTGGTCGAGCACCGCGATGCGGTCGGCGTCGCGGACGGTGGAGAGCCGGTGCGCGATGGTCACCACGGTGCGGCCCCGGGCCAGCTCGTCCAGCGCCCGCTGGACCGCGCGCTCGGTCTCGGTGTCCAGCGCGCTCGTCGCCTCGTCCAGCACCAGGATCCGCGGGTCGCGCAGCAGGGTCCGGGCGATCGCCAGGCGCTGCTGCTCGCCGCCGGAGAACCGGTGGCCGCGCGAGCCGACCATGGTGTCGTACCCGTCGGGCAGCGCGGCGACGAGGTCGTGGATGCGGGCGGCGCGGGCGGCGGCCTCGATGTCGGCGTCGGTGGCGTCCGGGCGCGCGTACCGGAGGTTGTCCCGCACGGTGCCGTGCAGCAGGTACGTCTCCTGGCTGACCACGCCCACGACGGCGGCCAGGTCGGCCGGGCGCAGGTCGCGCAGGTCGATCCCGTCGATGGTGATGCGGCCGGCGTCCGGGTCGTGCAGCCGGCTGATCAGCGCGGCGAGCGTGCTCTTGCCGGAGCCGGTCTCCCCCACCAGGGCGAGGCTGGTGCCGGCCGGGACGTCCAGGCTGACGCCCGCGAGGGCGGCGGTGTCGCTGCCCGGGTAGCTGAAGGTGACGTCCTCGATACGCAGGTGGCCGCGGGCGGTGGCCGGGTCCAGCGGTACCGGGCGGGCCGGCTCGGCGACCTCGACGGGCAGGTCGAGGTATTCGAATATGCGGGCGAACAGCGCCAGCGACGCGGTGAGCGTGACGCCGACGTTGAGCAGGCCCATCAGCGGCCGGAACAGGTTGCCCTGCAGGGCGGTGAACGCGACGAGCGTGCCGATGGTGAGCGTGCCGGCGGTGCCGGGCAGGCCGGCGCCCAGGTAGATCACCGCGGGGATGGCGGCGAAGACGATGCTCATGGCGGCCATCCGCCAGCGTCCGGCCAGCTCCGAGCGCAGTTCCAGGTCGACCAGGCGGGCCGAGGAGGCGGTGAACCGGTCGACCAGGGCCGGGCCGGTGCCGAGCGTCTTGGCCAGCCGTACGCCGCTGACCGACAGCCCCTCCTCGATGGTCACGGTGAGGTCGGCCAGTTCGCGCTGCCGCTGGGCGGTGATCTCCCGGCGCAGCCGGGCGACCCGGCGGGTGAGCCAGAGCGCGGGCGGCAGCACGACCGCCGAGACGAGCGTGAGGCGCCAGCTCAGCGCCAGCATGGCGATGGTGGTGGCGACCACAGTGGTGAGGTTGGCGGCGATCGAGGTGGCGGTGGAGGTGACCACCGCCTGCATGCCGCCGATGTCGTTGGTGATGCGCGACTGCACCTCGCCGGTGCGGGTGCGCACGAAGAAGCCGATCGACTGCCGCTGGAGGTGGGCGAAGACGTCGGCACGCAGCCGGTGCATCACCTCCTGGCCGACGCGGGTGGAGATCCAGGTCTGCGCGACGCCGAGCACGGCGGTGACCGCGGCCACCGCGACCATGCCCGCGACCAGCCAGGCAAGCAGCGTCAGGTCACGCTCGGGCAGGGCCCGGTCGATCACGGCACGCAGCAGGAACGGTGTGGCCATCGCGATGATCGAGGACGCCACGATGATCGCCACGACGGTGGCGAGCGGGCCCCGGTGGGCGGTGAACAGGCCGCCGATCCGGCGCAGGGACACCTCACGGGCCTGGGCCTTCTCGGCGGGGGAAACGGTCCGGCCGTCACGGCGGCCGTCGGGGATGCGGTCCAATGGTGCTCCTCGTGTCTCGGGGGAAACATGCTGAGGTTACCTCAACATGAGGGAACAACACGAAAGCCTGCTACCGTATTCCCCGTGAGCGGCAGCGACGAGAGCCTGGCCGAGACGTTCTGGGCGGTGACCCGCCGACTGCGGCACCAGACCAAACGCGCGCTGGAGCCGTGGGAGATCAGCCCCGGGCAGGCGCGGGCGCTCGGCGTGCTGATGCGTCACGGCGCGCTGCGGCCCGGCGCGCTCGCCGAGCACCTGCGCATCGCGCCGCGCTCGGCCACCGAGGTGGTCGACGGGTTGCAGGAACGTGGCCTCGTCGAGCGCCGGCCCGACCCGGGCGACCGGCGGGCCACGCTTGTCGCCCCCACCGCCGAGGGCGAGCGGGTGGGCACCGCCATCCGGCAGGCGCGGGCCACCGAGGCGGAACGGTTCTTCGGCGCGCTCGGCCCCGACGACCGGGCCGAACTGGCCCGGATCCTGCGCCGCCTGCGCGAGGACTGAGCGCACCCGGGGCGCGGCCCGGCGAGGCCCGAGGCGACAGTCGGAGGACCGGCGCCGGGGCCGTCAGCGCAGGCCGGCGGCGATCGCGTCGACCAGCAGCGCGCCGAGCGTGCGGGCCATCACGGCGCGGGCGGCGTCGACGTCGAGCCCCATCGAGTCGCGCATCATCGACCAGGCCGACCAGGTGCCGGCCACCGTGAGCGCGTCGAGCAACTGTTCCCGGCCCGGCCCGGCCTGCGCCAGCTCCGGGGCGAACACCGCCTCGATCTCCTGCCGGACCCGGGCGACCGCCGCCTCCCGGTTACGGCGCAGCTGCGGGGAGAACGGCTCCCGCAGCGCCGACGCGCGGGCCGAGGGCGCCAGCACCTCCAGCAGCCGGGCGCGCTGGTCGCAGAACGCGGCGATCCGGGCGGTCAGCGGCAGCTCCGGCGGCACCGGCCGCCAGAGCGCGGCCTGTCGCTCGCCGACCCGCCGCCCGGTCGCGGCGAACAGCGTCTCCATGTCCTTGAAGTTGGTCCAGAGCGTACGCAGCGACACCCCGGCCCGCTCGGCGATCCGTTCCCCGGTGGGCCGCAGGTCACCGGAGTCGATCAGGGCGAGGTGCGCCTCCACGATCGCGGCCCGGGTCCGCTCGGCCCGCGCCGCCCGGCCGTCCACCCGCTCCGGCGGGTCGGTCTCCAGCTCGATCATGGGTACGGGCTCTCCTGTTGCTCGTCTGCCGGCGGCCACTCTACGTGCGTGCCGCCGGGCGACCGGCACCCGGCCACCCGGCGACAGCACCGTGGTCAGGACGTCGGCACGGCGTCCGCCGGCGGGTTCGTCGGCGGCTCGGTGAACTCGGTGACCGCGCCGTCACCGTCGTCGGTGGTGTACGCGGGACCGAAGTACTCCTGCGCGCCGTTGATCACCTTGGTCAGCCGGACGCCGCCGTAGCCGGCGTGCACGCCGTCGGCGTACCGGAAGGGGACCAGGCCCGGGCCGCGGAAGCCGCCCTTGCGCACGGCCTCGACCAGCTTCTCCCGGGTGGGGTCGGGCCCGGCGGCGAGCATCGCCTGGACGAACGTGTACGCCATCGAGTAGCCGTAGATCGCGTTGCCGTCGACCGGGTTGCCCGCGTTGTACTTCTGGTGGATCTTGGTGAACTCCTGGATCCACGGGTTCGCGGTGTCACTCACGTTCGGCAGGTAGTTGTCGGCCACCATGCCCTCGAGGATCACCTTCTTGTCGCCGAGCTGCGCGGACAGCGTGGTGTAGTCGGCGCCCACGTTGGACACCACCCACTGCGCCTTGAAGCCCTGCCCGGCGGCCTGGCCCATGGCGAGCGCGGTGAAGCCGGGGATGGTCGCCGAGATGACCACCTGGCAGCCGGCCGCGCGCAGCGCGCCGATGGCCGGGCCGACCTGCTGGTTGGTGGTGGTGTACGTCTGCTTCGCCGCGACCGGGCCGAGGACCTGCTCGACGCCGGCCAGCGAGTCCCGCCCGAAGTCGTCGTTCTGCCCGAAGTGGCAGACCTTCGCGCCGGGGAACTCCCGCTTGACGTAGCCGGCCAGGATCTTGCCTTCGACGGTGTAGTCGGGCTGCCAGCCGAACGTGGTCGGGTACTTGTCCGGCTGGTTCCAGTTGCGGCTGCCGGAGGCGACGAACAGGTCCGGCACCTTCTGCGTCTTGACGAACTCCAGCACGTTCGTGTGCGTGGGCGTGCCCAGGCCGCCGAGCAGCGCGAAGACCTTGTCGTCGAGCACCAGCTTGCGGACCACGTTCTCGGTGTTGGCGGGGTTGTAGCCGTCGTCCATGACCTTGTAGACGATCTTCCGGCCGTGCACCCCGCCCTTGCTGTTGACGTGCTCGAAGTACGCCTTCGTGGCGGCGGAGATCTTCGAGTAGCCGGGCGCGGCCGGTCCGGTGAGCGGTTGGTGGGTGCCGATGACGACCTCGGAGTCGCTGACGCCGGGGACGTTCTCGGCGGCTTGCTTCTCGTCGTCGGCGCAGGCGGGCAACGCGGCCAGCAGGGCCAGGCCGGCGGCGGCCGCGAGAACGCGGCGGGTGGTGGGGCGCATGGTTCTCCAATCCGGTGCGACGGTGCGAACGGTGGGTGGAACCGGTGGGGTCAGCGGTCCGGCGACCGGAGGGGCGCGCGCCGGCTGCGGACGGCCGCGCGCAGCCGGGCGCCGACGGCGCGCACGCCGCCCTGGAGGCCGCCCGGGGCGGCGAGCATGACGACGATGAGGATCAGGCCGAACACGGCGAGCGCGAGGTTGCCCTCCAGCCGCTGGGCCAGCCCGGCGGAGAGGTCGAGGTGTTCGGTGAGCAGGCCGGGCAGGTCCTGGAGCGCCACCAGCAGCACCGCTCCCCAGACCGCGCCGGCCAGGCTGCCCAGGCCGCCGATCACGATCGCCATGAGCAGGAACAGCGACAGGTCCAGCGGGAACTTGCCGGGCGCGACGGTGGCGGTGAGCATGGCGTACACGCCGCCGCCCAGGCCGGCGCAGGCGGCGCTGACCACGAACGCGAGCACCTGCGTGCGGGCCACCGGGATGCCGGCGAGCCGGGCCGCGACCTCGTCGTCGCGGACCGCCCGCAGGGACCGGCCGAAGCGGCTGCGCACCAGGTTGGCCAGCAGCAGCATGGTGAGCAGCGCGGCGGCCAGCGCGATCCAGGCCAGCCAGCGTTCCGGCTGGAAGTAGGCGCCGAGCGTCGCCGGTGGCGTCTGCGCCGGGAACGGCAGTCCCTGCTCGCCGTTGAACACGCCGGTGAAGATCGTGGTGACCGCCGGGACGAGCGTCGCCACGGCCAGTGTCACGCCGGCCAGATAGGGCCCGCGCAGCCGGGCCGCCGCCAGCCCGACCACGAGCCCGCCGAGCGCGGTCACCGCTACGGCGGCGAGCAGCGACGCGGGCAGCGTCCACCAGCCGCGTAGCGCCCGCTCGTCGAGGGCCTGCTGGGTCAGGGCCATCGTGTAGGCGCCGGTGGCCATCAGCGCGCCGTGCCCGAGGGAGAGCTGGCCGTTGAGCCCGACCAGCACGGTGTGCCCGGCGGTGACGCAGAGGAACGCGCAGACGCGCGCCACCTGGAGGTTCTGGTACGGCGCGAGCTGGTTGGTGACCAGCACGACGAGCGTGCCGAAGAACACGGCCACCGCCAGGTGACGCAGCAGTGTGGAGCCGCGGGCCTCGCGTCCGGCCGGTGCGCCGGGGAGCAGCCGCCGCAGCGCCGACGGTGCGGCGGGGGCGACCTCGGTGGGGGTGCTCGTCACACGTGCCTCGCTCTCGCCGCGGAGAAGAGCCCGCCGGGGCGGACCAGCAGGACGGCCAGCAGCAGCACCAGGACGGCCAGCGGGGTGGTGTCCGGTCCCAGGTAGCCGGTGACGTAGGACAGGATCAGCCCGACCAGCAGGCCGCCGACGACGGCGCCGACCGGGCTGTCCAGGCCGCCGACCACGGCGGCGGTGAACGCGACCACGAAGACCAGGTCCATGGCGTGCGAGTGCAGGCCGAGTCCGGTGGGGACGACCAGCATCCCGGCCAGCGCACCGACCCCGGCGGCGAGCGCCCAGCCCAGCGTGAGCATCCGGCCGACGCTGACGCCGAGCAGCCGGGACACCTCGGGGGCGAACGCGGCGGCCCGCATCCGCAGGCCGACCGGGGTACGGGTGAACAGCAGCGCGAGCAGCGCCACCACTGTGAGCGCCGAGCCGAGCACCCACAGGTCGTACGGGGACAGCGCGGCCACCCCGGCGATGGTGAGCGCGTCGGTGTCGAACGGTGCCGGGGCGGGCCGGTAGTCGTTGCCGAAGACCATGCCGAGCACCGCCTGGATGACGAGCACCAGGCCGAGCGCGACGATCACCTGGTTGAGCGGCCCGCCGGGGCCGGCGAACCGCATCAGCACCCGCTCCACCAGCGCGCCCAGGGCCAGTCCGGACAGGATCGCGGCGGCCAGGCCCAGCCAGTACGAGCCGGTGGCGGAGACGACCGCGTACCCGACGTAGGCGGTGGCCACGGCCATCGCGCCCTGGGCGAAGTTGACCACCCGGGCGGCCCGCCAGATGAGCACCAGCGCGAGCGCGAACGCCGCGTACACCGCCCCGGCGGCGAGCCCGTCGAAGGTGAGGAACCAGAACCGCTCCATCGGCGACCCCTTCCTAGAATCCGAGGTACGCGTGCCGGAGCTGGTCGTCGTCGCGCAGCCGGGCGGCCGGCGCGGCCGTCACGACCTGCCCGAGCGACATGACGATGCCCTGGTCGGCGACGGACAGCGCGGTGCGCACGTTCTGCTCGACGAGCAGCACGGTGAGCCCTCGTTCGTCGCGCAGCCGCCGCAGCAGCGCCATGATCTGCGCGGCCACCTTGGGGGCCAGCCCGAGCGACGGCTCGTCGAGCAGCAGCAGCCGGGGCCGGGCGATCAGCGCCCGGCCGATCGCGAGCATCTGGCGTTCCCCGCCGGAGAGCTGGTGTCCGGCGTGGTCGCGTCGGCGGGCCAGCGCGGGGAACAGCTCGTACACCTCGTCCTGCGCGCGCTTCGCGTCGGCCCGGTCGCGCCGCCACAGCCCGCCCAGGCGCAGGTTCTCCGCCACCGTCAGCTCGGTCACCACGCCGCGTCCCTCCGGCACGTGCGCGAGGCCGCGCCGGACCAGGTGTTCCACCCGGACGCCGCGCAGGTCCTCCCCCGCGTACCGGATCCGGCCGCCGGTGGGCCGGAGCAGGCCCGAGAGGGTACGCAGCAGCGTGGTCTTTCCCGCGCCGTTGGCGCCGAGCACGGCGGTGACGGTGCCGGCCGGGACGGTGAACGCGACGTCGCGCAGCACCGGCACCGGGCCGTAGCCGCTGCTGAGCGACTCGACCTCCAGCACGGCGGTCACAGCGTGCTCCCCTCGGCCGGCACGTCGGCGCCCAGGTACGCCTCGGTGACCCGGGGGTCGTCGCGGATGCGTTCCGGCGGGCCGGCCGCGATCACCTTGCCGAAGTCGAGCACCACCAGTTCGTGGCAGACGGACATGACCAGGTCCATGTGGTGCTCGACGAGCAGCACGGCACAGCCGTCGTCGCGTTCGGGCAGCGCGCGGACCAGGTCGGCCAGCTCGGCCACGTCGTCGGCGCCGAGACCGCCGGCCGGCTCGTCGAGCAGCAGCAGCCGGGGACGGGCGATCAGCGCGCGGGCCAGCGCGACCCGCTTGCGGACCGGGTACGGCAGGGTGGCCGGCGCCGCGTCGGCGTACTTCCCGATGCCCAGCTCGGCGAGCAGGTCGAGCGCCGCCGCGCGTAGCCGCCGCTCGTCGTTGTCGCTGCGGGGCAGGCCGAACAGCGCGGAGGCGAAGCCCGCGCGGGCGGTGTGGCTCGCGCCGGCGACCACGTTCTCCAGCACGGTGAGCCCGGCGAACAGCCCGACGCCCTGGAGCGTGCGGGCGATGCCGAGCCGGGTGAGGGCGTGCGGGCTGGGCCGGAACGGCCGGCCGTCCAGGGTGAGCGAACCCTCGGTCGGCCGGACGAAGCCGCAGACCACGTTGAACAGGGTGGTCTTGCCGGCGCCGTTGGGCCCGATCACGCCGACGACCCGGCCGGGCGGCACCCGCAGCGAGACGTCGTCGAGGGCGACCAGGCCGCCGAAACGTACGCCGACGTGGTGCAGTGCCAGGCCGTCGGCGGCTGTGGCCGGTGGGCTCATCGTCACCTCGTGCCGGTCGACGGAGCGGGAAAACTAATTACACCGGGAGTGTACTTTTCTCTGCCGCCGCGTCAATGCCTCGACGATCACGGTTCATCTGCCGGGGTTGCCGGCCTCCAACGTGCACTGTCTGTGTGATCATCTCGGCATGCGGTCGCGGGCGCGGCGCAGGAACGTCTGCTCCGCCGCGTTGCCCGTACCGGCGATCGCCGCGTCGTACGCCGCCCGGGCCTGCGCCGGGCGGTCCAGGCGCCGCAGCAGGTCGGCCCGGATCGCGTGCCACACGTGGTAGCCGCCCAGGTCCAGACCGTCCACAGCGGCCAGCCCGGCCGCCGGTCCGCGTACCTCGGCCAGCGCGACGGCCCGGTTCAGCGCCACCACCGGCCCGGGTGCGACGGCCGTCAGCTGGTCGTAGAGCGCGAGGATCTGGGCCCAGTCGGTGGCCGCGGCGGTGGGCGCGTCCGCGTGCACCGCGCCGATCGCGGCCTGGATCTGGTACGGGCCGGGCCGGCCCCGCCGCAGGCACCGGCGGACCAGGTCCTGCCCCTCGGCGATCAGCTCCCGGTCCCACCGGCCGCGGTCCTGCTCGGACAGCGACACCGGCACCCCGTCCGGGCCGGTCCGGGCGGCGCGGCGCGCCTCGGTGAGCAGCATCAGCGCGAGCAGGCCGAGCGCCTCCGGCTCGTCCGGCATCAACGTCACCAGCAGCCGGCCCAGCCGGATCGCCTCGGCGCCCAGCTCGGCGCGGCCCAGCCGCTCCCCCGCGCTCGCGGTGTGCCCCTCGTTGAAGATCAGGTACACCACGGCGAGCACCCCGCGCAGCCGGTCCGGCAGGTCCGCGTCGCGCGGCACCCGGTACGGGATACCGGCGTCGCGGATCTTCGCCTTGGCCCGGACCAGGCGCTGGGCCATGGTCGTCTCCGGCACCAGGAAGGCCCGCGCGATCTCGGCGGTGCTCAGGCCGCCGAGCAGGCGCAGCGTCAACGCCACCCGGGCGGGAGCGGCGAGCGCCGGGTGGCAGCAGGTGAAGATCAGGCGCAGGCGGTCGTCGGGCACGGGCCCCTCCTCGGCGGGCGGGTCGGCGGCGTGCAGCAGGGCGGCCTCGGCGTGCCGCGCCTCCCGGGTCGCCTCCCGCCGCAACCTGTCGATCGCCCGGTTCCGGGCGGTGGTGATGACCCAGCCGGCCGGACTGGGCGGCGGTCCGTCGGCGGCCCAGCGCGTCACGGCGATCGCGAACGCCTCCTGGACCGCCTCCTCGGCGAGGTCGATGTCGCCGAGGAGACGGACCAGGACGGCTACCGCGCGGCCGTACTCGGCCCGGAAGACGCGTTCGACGTCGGTCATCCCTCGCCCTGGAACGGGCGGACCTCGATCGGCAGCGTGGTGGCCAGGGCGTAGCGGCGGCCCCAGTCCAGCGCGGCGTCCAGGTCCGGCGCCCGGATGACTGTGACGCCACCCAGGTACTCCTTGCCCTCGGCGAACGGCCCGTCGGTGACCAGCACCTCGTCGCCGGCCGGGCGCAGCACGGTGGCGGTCTGCGGGTCGTGCAGGCCGTTGCCGAACACCCAGCACCCCGCCTCCCGCAGGTCCCGGCCGATGGCCTCGACCTCGCGCATCACCCCGGCCAGGAACTCCGGGTCCGGACGACCCTGGCCGGCCGGCTGGTACATGCTGATCAGGTACTGCTTCATCGGCTTCTCCTCGTCACCGCCGGACGGCCCCGCGCCGTCCCTTCACCCTCCACACGAACGGCGGGCGCCCGTTTCGACACGCCGGGCCGGGTGAATCCGGCCGGGAGCGGGGTACGCCGACGCGTGCGCCGCCACCGGGTCGTCGTCGTGGGCGCCGGGTTCTCCGGCCTGGCCTGCGCGCTCGCGCTGGACGCGGCGGGCGCGCAGGTGCGGGTGCTGGAGGCGCGGGACCGTGTGGGCGGCCGGACACTGAGCCGCCCGCTGCCCGGCGGCGGCTGGCTGGATCTGGGCGCGCAGTGGATCGGCCCGACCCAGGACCGGATGTACGCGCTCGTCGCCGCGTACGGCCTGACCACGTTTCCCTCCCCCGCGCACGGTGCGCCGACGCTGCTGCTCGGCGGGCGCCCGGCCACCGGCGAACCGCCCGGGCTGTCCGGGCTGCTCGGGACGCTCGACGAGATGGCGGCCGGGCTCGACCCGGCCGCGCCGTGGCGGGCGGACGACGCCGTCCGGTGGGACCGGATCACGCTGGGCGGCTGGCTCGACGCGAGCGCGGCCGACCCGGTCACCGCCCGGTACGCGGGCCGGCTGCTCGCCGGTGGGCTGCTGGCCGCCTCACCGGAGGAGGTCTCGCTGCTGCACATGCTGTTCTACCTGCGCAGCGGCGGCGGCACCCGGTCGCTGCTCGGCATGGCCGGTGGCGCCCAGCAGGACCGGCTGGTCGGCGGCCCGGCCGTGCTGGCCGAGCGGATGGCCGCCGCGCTGCCGCCGGGGAGCCTGTGCCTGCGCGCGCCGGTGGACGGCGTCGCGCAGGACGGCGACGGCGTGCGGGTGCGCGCCGGCGGCGAGACGTACCGCGGCGACGCGGTGGTGGTCGCGCTGGCGCCGGCGCTGGCCGGGCGCATCCGGTACGACCCGCCGCTGCCGCCGCTGCGCGACGGGCTGACCCAGCGGATGCCGATGGGTGAGGCGCTGAAGGTGCACGCGCTCTACCCGGAGCCGTTCTGGCGCGCCGACGGCCGTTCCGGCGTGTCCAGCACCGACACTGGGCCGCTCACCGAGACGGTGGACAACTCGTTGCCGGACGCGCCGGGCGGGGTGCTCACCGCGTTCAGTTACGGGGCGCAGGCCCGGGCGCTGCGCCGGCTGCCGGACGACGCGCGCCGGGACGCGCTGCGCGAGGCGCTCGCCGCGATCTTCGGCCCGGCCGCCGCGCGCCCCGACGACCTCGTCGAGTACGACTGGTCGGCCGACGAGTGGACGCGCGGCTGCTTCTGCGGCGTCCTGCCGCCCGGCGCGTGGTGTGCGTACGGCCCCGAGTTGCGGACGCCGGTGGGCCGGGTGCACTGGGCCGGCACCGAGACCGCGACCCGCTGGAGCGGCTACCTGGAGGGCGCGGTGACCGCCGGCGAGCGCGCCGCCGCCGAGGCGCTCGCCCAGCTCGGCTGAGCGCCCTGTTCAGTGAGATTCTTCGATGCACTCTCTTGAAAAGTTTCTCCGCCCTGTGACCTAATGACGACAGTTCCTTTCGTCATACTCCCGCCGCCGGAGCGCGGCAACCCCCAGGGAGGACAGATGCACAGCTCGATCCGATCGGCGCTGCGCGCGGCCGGAGCCGCGCTGCTCGCCACCGCCACCGTCGCCGCGGCGACCCTGTTCGGGGCGGCCCCCGCCGGCGCCGCTCCGGCCGGGCTGCCCGGCATGGACGTGTCCAGCTACCAGGGCAACGTGAACTGGTCCGGGGCGTGGGCCAACGGCGCCCGGTTCGCGTACGTCAAGGCGACCGAGGGCACGTACTACACCAACCCGTACTTCGCCCAGCAGTACAACGGCTCGTACAACGTCGGGATGATCCGCGGCTCGTACCACTTCGCCCGCCCGGACACCACGAGCGGCGCCACCCAGGCCAACTACTTCGTCGACCACGGCGGCGGCTGGTCGAAGGACGGGCGGACGCTGCCCGGCGCGCTGGACATCGAGTACAACCCGTACGGCGCGACCTGCTACGGACTGAGCCAGGCGTCGATGCGCAGCTGGATCGCCTCGTTCGTCAACCAGTACTACGCCCGCACCGGCCGGTGGGCCACCATCTACACCACCACCGACTGGTGGAGCACCTGCACCGGCAACACCTCGCAGTTCGCCGCCAACAACCCGCTGTGGATCGCCCGGTACGCAAGCAGCGTCGGCACGCTGCCGGCCGGCTGGGGCACGTACTCGTTCTGGCAGTGGTCCTCCTCCGGGGTCTTCCCCGGTGACCAGAACGTCTGGAACGGCTCGCTCGACCGGCTGCGCGTCCTGGCCTGCAACGGACCCTGCTGACCCCGGCCCGGGCGTGGCGGGCGGTGCCGGTCCCGCCACGCCCGGCGTACCGGCCGATCCGACGCCCCCCTTCCGCGAGGAGGTTGCGATGTCCCTTCCCGTCCCCCGGCGGACCGTGCTGCGCGGCGCGGTCCTGCTCGGCGCCGCCGCCGGCGTCGGCGCGCTGACCCAGATCGGCTCCGGCCCCGACGCGCGGGCCGCCGCCACCCGGGTCGACCAGCCGACCATCGCCAACTGCGCGACCTGGGGCGCCCGCCCGCCCTCGTCGCCGGTGAGCGTGGTGGCCAGCCGGCCCAACAAAATCATCGTCCACCACACGGCGTTCCCGAACACCACCGACTACAGCCTCGCCCAGGCGTACCGCAACTCCCGCGACATCCAGAACCTGCACATGGACAGCAACGGCTGGCTCGACTCCGGGCAGCACTTCACCAACAGCCGGGGCGGCTACCTGACCGAGGGCCGGCACGGCAGCCTCTACGCGCTGCTGCACGGCCAGACCATGGTGCAGGGCGCGCACTGCGTCGGGCAGAACAGCCAGGCCATCGGCATCGAGAACGACGGCATCTACGTGGACGTGCAGCCGCCGCAGGCGCTGTGGAACAGCCTGGTCACGTTCTGCGCGTTCACCTGCCAGCAGTACGGCATCGCGCCCACCGAGATCTACGGGCACAAGGACTTCAACGACACGCAGTGCCCGGGCCTGCTGCACGGCCGCCTGCCGGAGCTGCGCCGTACCGTCGCCGCCCGTCTCGGCGGCTGACCACGGGGGTACGCGGGGCGCCCGGGTGCGACGGGCGCCCCGCGTCGTGTCAGCGTTATTCCTCGCTTATATAAGCGTCGCCTGATATATATGGGTCGTGCACGCCTTCGACGTCCTCGGCGACCCGGTCCGCCGCCGGATCCTGGAACTGCTCGCCCACGGCGAGCAACCCGCCGGCGCGCTCGGCGAGACCGTACGGCGCGAGTTCGGCATCAGCCAGCCCGCCGTCTCGCAGCACCTCAAGGTGCTGCGCGAGCACGGCTTCGCCACTGTGCGCGCCGACGGCACCCGCCGGCTCTACGCCGTGGACCCCGGCCCGCTGCGCGAGATCGACGCATGGCTGGACGGGTTCCGCCGCTTCTGGACGCCGCCACTGGCGGCGCTCGCCACCGAGCTGGCCCGGGGCCGCCGCGAACGACGGCTGCGCGAGGACACCACCGACGACGAGAGGACCGACCCATGATCGACGTGACCGGACAGATCAGCGCCGTCGAGCGCCACATCGGCGCCCGTACGCTCCCCGCCGGGCAGGCGCGGGTGCTCACCATCGCCCAGACGTACGACGCGCCGGTCGCCGACGTCTTCGACGCCTGCACGAACCCGGAACGCATACCCCGCTGGTTCCTGCCGGTCTCCGGTGACCTGAGCCTCGGCGGCCGCTACCAGCTGGAGGGCAACGCCGGCGGCACCGTCGAACGCTGCGACCCGCCGCACGGCTTCGCCGCAACCTGGGAGTTCGGCGGCGAGGTGAGCTGGATCGAGGTGCGGTTGCGCGAGGCGGGACCGGGGCGTACCCGCTTCGAGCTGGAACACGTCGCGCACGTCGACGACCAGCGGTGGGCCGAGTACGGTCCGGGCGCGGTCGGCATCGGCTGGGACCTGGCGCTGGTCGGCCTGGCCTCCCACTTCGCCGCCGACGGCACGGGCGTCGACCCGGCCGCCGCGGCCGACTGGATGGCCTCACCCGAGGGCCTGCGCTTCGTCACCGAGTCCAGCAACAGTTGGACGGCAGCAAGCATCGAGGCCGGCACCCCCACCGAGCAGGCACAAACCGCAGGCACCCGAGTAACCGCGTTCTACACAGGCACCCCCACCCCCTAACCCCCGTCTCCTATACA
>NZ_RCVK01000403.1:0-14926 GCF_003667485.1 Micromonospora sp. BL1 | reverse complement strand
TCCCGATACGAACCGGGCAGCCGACGCCGAAACGGGCGGGCCCGGCGCCGGTGCCACGCCGCCCGTCCCCGGTGGACCGGGCTGGGACAAGCCGACGATCCAGGTGCAGCAGATCGGCCCGCTGCTGGAAGAGGAGGCGGAGCGCAACGCCGCAAAGGCAGCCCGCGACGCTTCGACGAGGCCCGCAGCGACCACCTCCGCCGCCGACCCCCCGGTCAGCGCACCACCGGCCAGCAAATCCCCTGCTGACACGCCGTCGGCCGGCTCGTCCGGGATGATCGCTTCCGCAGCGAGCGCACCGCCGGTGAACACGTCCCCGGTCAGCGGACCGCCGGTGAGCCCGCCCGGTGCGAGTGAAGGCGGCTCGGATGGTGCACCGGTCACCGACGCCGGTGCGCCTCCGCCGGGCGGCGCACCGCTGCCCACCGCACCCCACATCAGCGCGCCGCCCGCCGGCGCCGCGCCCACCAGCGCCGCGCCCGTCAGCGCGCCACCGGTCAGCGGCCCGCCCGCCGCACCGGTCAGCGCCGCACCGGCCGTGGGCTACCCGCCACCGGCCGGCGGACCCGCACCCGCCTATCCGCCGCCGATCAGCGCACCACCCGCGCCCGGCCACCCGACGCCGACCGGTGGGCCCCCCGTGCCACCCGTCAGCGGCCCTCCTGGGCCGCCGATCAGCGGGCCACCCGCTCCCGGCTACCCGTCGCTGACCGGCACACCACCCGCGCCACCCGTGAGCGGGCCTCCGGGCCCGCCGATCAGCGGACCACCCGGCCCCGGCTACCCACCGCCGATCAGCGCGCCGCCCGGCCCCGGCTACCCGCCACCGGTCAGCGCGCCGCCCGCCGGACACCCACCGGTAAGCGCTCCCCCCGGCACCTATCCGCCGCCCGTGAGCGGACCACCTGCGGCACCGGTCAGCGCCGCGCCGGTGAGCGGTTCCTCCGTACCGCCGTGGGGCATGGTCGCGCCGCCGTGGAGCAGCGTCGCCCCGTCCCAGCCGGTCGACCGGCCCACCGACCCGGAGCCGGAGGAGGACGACCCGGCGCCCGCCGACACGGCCGGCGAACCGGAGCGGGACGCACCGGAGCCGAACCGGCCGATGACGATCTACGAGGATCTGCTGGACTTCCCCGAGTCCACGCGACCGGAGCCGCCGGCCCAACCGGAGCAGAGCGCGTGGCCGGCGACCCCGCCGATGTTCCACCAGCAGCCGGTCGAGCAGCAGGGCGCGTACCCGATGGAGCCGGAGCGGTCGGGCCGCAATCGGACGGTGCTGGCCCTGGTGGTCGGCGGTGCGGTGCTCGCGGTGGTGGCGGTGGTCGGTGTCGGCGCGGTGTTGCTGAACCGGGAGGCGGCGCCGCCTCCGGCTCCCGCGCCCGCGTCCGGCTCCGCGTCGCCGAAGGTGGCCGGGCCGCCGCCGGGTGACCTGAAGCTGCGCGACGACACCACGACCGTGACGGTGACCTGGACCGATCCGACGAACGGCGGGGTGCCGTTCGTGGTGGCGGGTGGCCGGGCCGGGCAGAAGCTCGGGGTGATGGCCACTGTGGACGCCGGGCAGACCCGGTACACGGTGAACGGACTGAGCGCGAAGCTGGACTACTGCTTCACGGTGCTGGCTGTCTATTCGACCGACTCGTACGCCACCTCGGGCCAGGTCTGCACGGACCGGGAGGGCGGCGGCACGCCGAACTGAGACGACACGCTCGGTGTCCACAGGAGGACGGTGCGGGTTTCACCGGCTCCGCACGGCACCTATGATGGCTCCCGGCTCTGGGGAGGGTCCGCCGTGCTCGGCGGTTCTCCCGCACCGACACGGGGAGGCAGCCGGCAGTGACCACCATCGAGGACGTCACGGGCACCGGGCCGGAGCCGGCCCGCCCACGGTCGCGGATGCGCGGCGGGCTGGTGACCATCGGCACGGTGGCCGCGCTGCTGGCCGCGATGGGCCTGACGGTGCTCGGGCTGGGTGCGGCCGACAACGCGGTGGCGAGCTTCGACGCGTCCTCCTGGTTGTGGAGCACCACCCGCAGCGAGCTGGCCCGGGTCAACGGCGTCACCGCGCGGGTCGACACCCGGATGGAGGTGCCGGGCGGGCGCCGGCACCAGATGCAGGTGGCCCAGACCGACCGGCTGCTGATCCTGCGCGACCTCAACACCGGCCGGGTCAGCTCGCTGGACCTGGCGACGTTGCAGATCACGGCCACCACGCCGACCGCGCCGGGGCTCGGGGTGAGTGTGGCGCTGCACGAGGACGCGGCGTTCGTGGTGGACGCGGTGCAGGGCATCGTCCGGCAGCTCGACCCGCGGGCGCTGACGCCGGTGGGCGAGCCGGTCCGCTACCCGCCGGGCATCACCGGTGGCACGTTCGACGGCGCGGGCAAGCTGTGGATCGCGGTGCCCAGCGAGGGCACCGTCTCGGCTGTGACCGCCGCCGAGCTGCCGGAGACGCCCGGTGACGCGCCGCCCGCCGGGCTCAGCCCGAAGCGGGTCGAGACGTACGACGTGGCCGAGCCGGCGCACGAGCTGGTGGTGTCCACCCTGGACGAGGGTGTCGCGGTGCTGGACCGCACCTCGGCGTCGCTGGTGACCGTGGTCGGCGGGCAGACGCAGCGGGCGGAGTTGAGCATGACCGCGCCGGGGAACCTGCCGACGCGTACCAGCGGGCCGCAGGTGCCGGTCACGGTCTCCGGTGACCGGTCGGTGCACGTGGTGCGGGACAGCCGCGAGGTGAAGCGGTTCACGGTGCCCGGCACCGGCGCCCGGCTGAGCCCGGCGGTGTCGTGGGCGGGCCGGTTCTACTGCGCCGACGAGAACACCGGCACGGTGTACGCCTTCGACACCGAGGGTCAGCTCGTGCAGACCGTGAAGGGCTCCGGCCGCCCCGGCCCGGTCGAGCTGGAGGTGCGCGAGAACCACCTGTTCATCAACCCGCCGGACTCCTCCACCGCGCAGGTGGTCGACGACCGCAACCAGGTCCGTGAGGTCGACAAGTACGCCAACGACGTGCTCGGCGGCGACCCGCCGCCGGTCGCTCCGCCGCCGCCCCCGCCGAAGAAGCCCAAGGTGTCCAAGCCGGGTGCGCCGAAGTCGGTGACGGCCGCCGCTGGTGACGCGTCGGCGCGGGTGAGCTGGCAGGCCGCCGCGTCCAACGGCGCCGAGATCACCCGGTACGTGGTGGAGGGCGCCGGTCAGACCCACCAGGTCGGCGCGAACCAGCGTGCGCTGGAGATCACGGGTCTGACCAACGGTGAGACGTACACGTTCTCGGTGCACGCGGTGAACGCCAAGGGTGAGGGTCCGGCGCGGCGCAGCAACCCGGTGGTGCCGACCGCCGAGGTGCCGGACCCGCCGGCGTCGGTGACCGCCGAGGCACGGCCGGACGGCACGGTGCGGGTGAGCTGGCCCGAGGCCGACGGCCAGGGCAACAAGATCGCGAAGTACGCGGTGACGGCGACCTCGGCCGGCGCGAGCGCCCCGGCCGGCGAGTCGGCGAAGACGGAGCTGGTGGTGCCGGCCGGGCAACTGGAGTACGGCACCCAGTACGCGTTCACCGTGACCGCGGTGAGCGAGAAGGGCGCGGGGTCGAAGGCGTCGCCGGTGAGCAACACGGTGGTGCCGTTCACCACGCCGAAGGCGCCGACGGAGCTGCGGGCGTCCACTGTCGCCGACCAGCCGGGCACGATCGCGGTGCAGTGGTCACCGGCGGTGGACAACGGCCGCCCGGTGACGAAGTACGTCGTGGAGGCCGCCGGGAAATCGGTCGAGGTGACCGACGTGCGGGCCACTGTCGGCGGGCTGGGCAACGGCCAGAACGTGACGGTGAAGGTCAAGGCGGTGAACGAGGCCGGGCCGGGGCCGGAGGCGAGCACCACCGCGCGGACGGTGGCCGAGCCCCGGATCACGGTGACCGGCTCGTCGGCGGACGCCACGTCGGTGACCGTGACGTTCACTGTGGACGCGGGCGGCGGGCGCGCCACCTGCACGGCGGCAACGGGCGGGAAGACGGCGAGCGGCAGTTGTTCCAGCCTGCGGGTGACCGGCCTGACGCCGGGTACGGCGTACACGGTGACGCTGACCGCGAGCAACGCCGCCGGTAAGGGCACCGCCTCCCGCGCGCAGACCACCGACCCGGTGTACGGCATCGCCACGTGCAAGAACGGTCCGGACGGCGACCAGCGGACGTACTGCGACCGGGAGATCCCCGGCGAGCGCAACGGCAACGAGATCTTCGAGGTGCCGCGGCAGGACAACGACCGTCAGGCGGGCTGGGTGCGTGACGGTACGCGGCTGCGCACGTACTGCAAGGTGAAGGGCGAGGACGTGGACGCCTGGATCTACAACAACAACAAGCAGAGCACCTGGTGGGTCCAGGTGGAGTACAAGGGCAAGACGTACATCCCGTGGGCCTGGCTCAACCTGGAGGGCGGCGACGACCTCGGCGTCCTGCCCACCTGCTGACCGCACCCGAGAGGCGCATCCGTGAACACGCACGAGCCGCTGAGCCAGCCGGAGGTGCAGGGCTTCGCCGCCCTGGCCGCCCGGCTGGCCGACAACGTCAACGCGGTCGTGCTCGGTAAGCCGCAGGTGGTGCGGCTCGCGCTGACCGCGCTGTTCGCGCAGGGGCACGTGCTGCTGGAGGACGTACCGGGCGTCGGCAAGACCACGTTGGCGCGGGCCGTCGCGGCGACGGTGAAGGGGCAGTGGCGGCGGATCCAGTTCACGCCGGACCTGCTCCCCTCCGACGTGTCGGGGGTGACCATCTTCAACCAGGCCAGCCGGGGCTTCGAGTTCCACCCGGGGCCGGTGTTCGCCAACATCGTCATCGCCGACGAGATCAACCGGGCGTCCCCGAAGACGCAGTCGGCGCTGCTGGAGGTGATGGAGGAGCGGACCGTCACCGTGGACGGCGTACGGCACCCGGTGCCGCAGCCGTTCCTGGTGGTGGCCACGCAGAACCCGGTGGAGATGGACGGCACCTACCGGCTGCCCGAGGCCCAGCTCGACCGGTTCCTGGTGAAGCTGTCGGTCGGCTATCCGGACGAGGCGGTCGAGGTGGAGGTGCTGCGCGGCGCCACGGTCCGCTCCCCCGACTCGCTGACCGCCGTCACCGACACCGCGACGGTGGGCGAGATGGTGAAGATGGCCCGGCGGGTGCACATCGCCGAGCCGCTCTACGCGTACGCGGTGCGGCTGGCCGCGGCGACGCGTACCCATCCGCAGGTGCGGGTCGGGGTGAGCCCGCGCGGGGTGATCGCGCTGACCCGGGCGGCGTGCGCGTACGCGCTGATCGACGGCCGCGGCTGGATCATGCCGGAGGACCTGAAGGCGCTCGTCGAGCCGGTGTTCGCGCACCGGCTGCTGCTCACCCCCGACGCGCAGGTGCGTGGTGTGACGCCCGCCGAGGTGCTGCGCCAGGCGGTCGCGTCGGTGCCGGTGCCGCTGCCGTCGGGCCAGGCCACAGCGGTGCACGGCTGAGCGTGGGGATCACCGCCCGTGGCATCGGGCTGCTCGTCGCCGCCCTGGTGCTGCTCGGCGTGGGGTTCCGGTACGCGTACCCGGAACTGACGGTGCTCGGCGCGGCGGCCGGCGTGGCGGTCGGCTACGCCGTGGTGAACGCGGCCTGGCGGCCCCGGCTGAGCGTCGAGCGGCGGGCCGACCCGGACCGGGTGGCCCGGGGTGAGCCGGCGGCGATGGAGCTGACGGTGCGCAACACCGGCCGGTTGCGGGCTGCGAACCTGGTGGCCGAGGACCGCTGCGCCGGCGCGCTCGTGCCGGTGCCGCTGCTGCGGTTGCGCCCGGGCCGGGACACGGTGGCGCGGTACGAGGTGCCGACACATCGGCGTGGGGTGGTGCCGGTGGGGCCGCTGCGGGTGGTGCGCCGGGATCCGCTGGGGCTGGTGGCGCTGGCGCGCGGCTACGGCGGCACGGTGCCGGTGTGGGTGCACCCGCGCATCCACCCGCTCTCCGCGGTGCCCACCGGCGCCGGGCGCAGCCTGGACGGGCGTACCGACAGCGTGCCGCACGGGTCGATCACGTTCGACTCGCTGCGGGAGTACGTGGTGGGCGACGAGCTGCGCCGCGTGCACTGGCGCACCAGCGCCCGGGTGGGTGAGCTGATGGTGCGGGAGAACGTGGACACCAGCCTGCCGCGACTGGTTGTGGTGCTGGACAACCGCGCGTCCGCGCACCCGGACCGGGTCGGTGGCGTCGCGGAGTCGTTCGAGTCGGCGTGCGAGGCGGCGGCGTCGGTGGTGGCCGCCGCCGTGCGCGAGGACCTGCCGGTGCACCTGCTGCTCGTCGTACCGGCCGAGGTGGAGCCCGCGGGTGCGGCCGGACCGCTGGACCGGCTCGCAGCGGTGGAGCTGGCGGACGCCGGGCCGGACGTGCTGCCCGCCGCGACGGGCAGGCTGCGGCGGGACCGGCTCGGCGACACGCTCGTCTTCCTGACCGGGCCGGGTGGCCGCGACGACCTGGGGCACGTGGGCGCGCTGCGTGGCGCGTACCCGTCGGTGGTGGTCGGGATGTTCGGCGCGGACGGGCCGACACCGGCGGGCGCGGCGGGCCTCACGGTGCTGGACGCGGCCGACGGCGCGGCGTTCGCCGCCGAGTGGGACGGGGTCCGCCGGTGGTGACGCCGCCGCGGGTCGAACCGTCGGCGGACGGGCGCGTGACCCGGGCGCTGCGGGCCGTGCCGGTCCCGGCCGCGCTGATCGTGCTGGTTGCGCTCTCCGGCGTGGTGCTGGGCCGGGTGTACGCGGACCCGCTGCTGACCCGGCTCATGGCCGGCGCGGCGGTCGGCTCGGTGCTGGTCAGCGTGGCCGCCCGGCGGCTGCCGTCCTGGCTGGTCGCGCCGCTGTCGGTGGCCGCGCTGGCCGGGTGGACACTGCTGTCGCTGCGGCTGGCCGCCGCGCACGCGGCGCTGCCCGGCGGGCTCGGCGAGGTGACCGCCGACGCGGCCCGCAACGCGATCCCCCGGCTGCTCACCGCGATGATCCCGGTCGAACCGGCCCCGGACACGGTGCTGGTCCCGGTGGTCGCGGCGTGGCTGGCCGGGCTGACCGCCGCCGAGGTGGCGCTGCGGGCCGGGCGGGTGCTGCTGGGCTACCTGCCGCCGGCGCTGCTCTACGCGGGCGCGCTCTACGTGGTCGGGCCGAACGCGGATCCGGCGATCGGCCCGACGGTGCTGTTCGCGGCCGTCGCGGCGGCCGGCCTGGCGACGCCCGGGCGCCGCGACGGCCCGGCGCCCGATCCGGTCGCCGGCCTCAGTCCTGCGGTACGCGCGGCGGTACGGCTGCGTCTGGTGGCGGCGAGCGCGGCCGGGCTCGCAGTGGTGGTGGCGCTGGCGGCGCTGCTCGCCCCGGTGGTGGCCGCCCGGGTCGACGAGCGGCCGGTCGACCCGCGCCGCTACGTGGAGCCGCCCCGGGTGGAGTCGCTGGACGAGAATCCGCTGATCCGGATCTCCGGGTGGGCGCTCAACCCGGACCAGCGGCTGCTCGACGTGCGTACGAGCGGGGGCGCGGCCGGGGACGGGTCGCCGCGGATCCGGCTGGCGGTGCTCAGCGACTACGACGGGGTGACCTGGCGGGTCGGCGCCACGTACCGCAACGCGGGGCGGATCCTGCCCGCCGCCGAGCCGGCCCCGAACGCGGCCACCGACGAGGTGCGCCAGGAGATCACGGTCGGCGACCTGAGCGGGCGGCTGCTGCCGGCGGTGCCCACGCCGCGCGAGGTGACCGGCGCGCGGGTGGCGTACGACCCGGCGACCGGGACGCTGATCCGGCCGGAAGGGCTCGCGCCGGGCCTGCGGTACGAGGTGTCGTCGGTGCGGGAGCGCCCGGACGCGAACCTGCTGCCCACGGCGAACGTGCCCGCCGGTGACGAGGTGGCCCGGGTGTTGCGGGTGGCCGACGGCGCGCCGGAGCCGGTGCGACGGCTCGCCACCCAGCTCGCCGAGTCGAACGGCGCCCCGTACGCGCGCGCCGACGCGATCGCCGCGTTCCTGGCCGAGCACTACCGGGTGACAGCCGACGCGCCCAGCGGGCACGCGTACCCGAACCTGGCGTTCTTCCTGTTCGGACCGCGTAACGGCGGCGGGCAGCGGGGCACGTCGGAGCAGTTCGCCGCCGCGTTCGCGGTGCTCGGCCGCCTCGCCGGCCTGCCGACCCGGGTGGTGGTCGGGTTCGAGCCCAAGGGCGACGGTCCGGTGCGGGCCGCCGACGCGTACGCCTGGCCGGAGGTGCTGTTCGACGGCGTCGGCTGGGTGCCGTTCGACCCGATGCCGCGTCCGGACTCCGAGCCCCGCCCGGTGGAGGAGGACTTCCGGCCGCAGCCGGAGGATCCGCCGCCGTCGGAGGTGCCGGCGCCCACCGAGGAGCCGAGCGCCACTCCCCCGGCCGCCGCGCCCGCGCCCGGCCGGAGCGAGGGTGGGCTCGGCACGCCGGTGCTGGTCGGCGGCGGTGCCGGTGGCCTGCTGCTGGTGGTCGGGGCGGTGCTGGCGGTACTCGTGGCGATGCGCCGCCGGCTGACCCGCTCCCGGTTGGACGCCGGTGACCCGGGGGAACGGGTCGCCGGTGCGTGGCGGGAGCTGACCGACGCGCTGCGGCTGGCCGGGCACCCGGTCGGGCCGGACCTGGCGGCGGCCGAGGTCGCCGAGCGGGCCCGCCGGACGCTCGCCGACGCCCGTGCGGCGCGGCCCGGAGAGGGCGCGGCGAGCGGCGACCCGGATGGCGCGGCGGTGGACGAGCTGGCCGGTCTGCTCAACCAGGCGGGCTTCGCGCCGGGCAGCGTCACGCCGGAACAGGCGGAGCGGGCCGCACGGCTGAGCGCCGGCTTCGCCGACGCGCTGCGCGCGGCCCGGTCACGGTGGCGACAGGTGCTGTGGACGGTCCATCCGGGGCCGCTCCGGTGGCGACGCTGATCAACAGCCGTAGCCGGATCGCCGGGCCGGTACCTCTACGAGCCGTCCTGAGCCGGCGGCCGGCTTACCGAAGTAGGGTGAGCGGTGATCTGGATCAGGAACCGGCGTTTTCGTCTGCTCTGGACCAGTACGCTCTTGTCCAACCTGGGCAATTGGCTGATGATCGTCGCGGTACCGGTTCACGTCTATACGATGACCGGGTCGACGCTCAGCAGCGGTTTCGCCTTCGTCGCGCAGACCCTGCCCGCGATCGTCTTCGCGCCCCTGGCCGGGGTGCTCGCCGACCAGTGGGACCGGCGCGCGGTGATGGTCGGCGCGGACCTGCTGCGCATGGCCGTCGTGCTCGCGCTGGTCGTGGTCGACGATCCGGGCATGCTGTGGCTGCTCTACACGGTGATGTTCTTCGAGAGCGCGATCGGGCACGTCTTCCAGCCCGCGGCCCGGGCGGTGGTGCCCGCCATCGTCGGCCGGGGCGGTGACCTGGAGGCGGCGAACTCGTGGAACACGGTGGCGAGCGGCATCGTCCGCCTCGCCGGCGCGCCCCTGGGCGGCGCGCTCTACGCCCTGGTGGGTTTCGACGCTCTGGTGCTGATCGACTCCGCGACGTACCTGGTCTCGGCCGTACTGATCTTCGGAATGGGCCGGCTGCGGGTGGCCGACGACGGACACCGGCCGGGCACGTCGTCCTGGCTGGCCGCTTTCCGGGGGCAGATCCGGGAGGGTCTTGCCTTTCTCTTCGGGCATCCCGTCCTCCGCACGACGCTCGGCGTCTCCAGCATCTTCCTGATGGCGAACGCCGCTCTGAACGTGCTTCTCGTGCCGTACGTCATCAGCGTCCTCGGCGGCGACGCCGGCGATGTCGGCGTGCTCATGGCCGCGCTGGGCGGCGGCTTCCTGGCCAGCGCGTACGTCGGCAACGTGCTGTCCCGAAGCGGTCTCCTCCGGCTGTCGTTCACCGGCTGCCTGGCGGCGATCACCCTCTGCTTCGCGGGGCTCTTCCTCATCCAAGACTTCGCCGCCGCGCTGGTCTTCATCGCCCTGGCCGGCCTGCCCGGTGGCGCGTTGCTGATGCTGGTCCAGGTTCAGGTCCAGCGCCACACCCCGGACCGCCAGCTCGGCCGGGTCGGATCCGCCTTCTCCGCCGCCGAGATGGCCGCGACCGTCGTGGGTGCCTCGGCGGGCAGCATCGCCGGGCAGCAGTTGCCCCTCATCACCACGGTCTGGCTCGTGATCGGCGTACTGGCGGCGGGCGCAGCAGTCGCCGCCCTCCTGCTACCCACCCGGTCCGGACCGCCGGCGGCGGAGCCGGTGGCGACGGCAACTCCGCCGGCGACAGCCGGAACCGGTGGCGACGGCTGAATCGCCGTCGATCCGTCACGACTGAGGGGAGTTCGCCCGCAGCTTCCGGACGAGCTTGCGCAGCCCGGCCTGCCAGCCGTCCGGGTCCTCGGCGCGACGGCGGGCGTAGTCGGCGACCTCGGGGTGCGGCAGGATCAGGAACCGCTCCTCGGCCAGCCCGGCGACGACCGCGTCGGCGACCTGGTCCGGGGTGAGGATCGTCCCGGACGCGGCGATCACCCGGGCGCCCAGGTGCCCCTCGGCGAGGCCGTCGGCGAGCATCGGGGTGTCCACGCCCTGCGGGCACAGCGCGCTGACCCGGATGCCGGCGTCCCGGTAGGTGATCGCCAGCCACTCGGCGAGACCCACGGCGGCGTGCTTGGTGGCGGTGTACGGGGCGTCGCCGACGGCGGTCAGCAGTCCGGCCGCCGAGCAGGTGAGCAGCAGGTGTCCCTGGCCCCGGCCGAGCATCCCGGGCAGCACAGCGCGGGCGCTGTGCAGGTGCCCGAGCACGTTCACCTTCCAGGCCCGGTCCCAGTCGGCGTCGGGCGCGTCGATGCCACCGCCGGTGGCCACGCCGGCGTTGGCGCAGAACAGGTCGATCCAGCCGTGACGGCGCTCGGTCTCCTCGACGAGCGCGTGCACCGCCGCCTCGTCGGTGACGTCCAGCCCGACGCCGCTCGCGACCGGGCCGATCGCTTCGGCCGCCGCGCGGGCCGCGTCGGCGGCCAGGTCGGCCAGGACGATCGCGGCGGCGCCCTCGGCGGCGAACCGGCGGCCCAGCGCCGCGCCGATCCCACCGGCCCCGCCGGTGACCACCACCACCCGGTCGGTCAGGTTCATCTCAGGCCACCTTTCCGGGGCCGAGCCGGGGCAGCAGGTCCATCCAGGCCGCCGCGCCGCCCTCGGTGATCTCCGGCGTGGGCAGCACCGCGATGACCGGCACGTCGACGCCGTTGTCGGCGTACCGGCGGACGGATGCCACGCACTGCTCGGGCGAGCCGTGCAGCACCAGCGCGTCGACCACCTCGTCCGGTACGGCGGCGGAGGCGCCCCGCCGGTCCCCGGCGGCCCAGGCCTCCCACATCGGGCCGAGCGAGTCCTCGCGGCCCAGCCACCTGTGGAAGGCGGCGTACGCGGGCACGGTCAGGTAGCCGGTGATCATGCGGCGGCCCAGTGCGCGGGCGTAGCCGGCGTCCTCGGTGGGGCAGACGAAGATGCGGGCGGCGACGTCGAAGCCGGGCCGGCGCTCCCCCACCTCGGCGAGCGCGGTCGGCACGTCGTCGGCGGCCAGCCAGTTGAGGATCACCCCGTCGGCCTCGGCTGCGGCCAGGCGCAGCATGCCGGGGCGCAGCGCGGCCAGCACGACCGGCGGCGGCACGCTGGGCGGGCGCTCCAGCGTGAACCGCCGGACGGCGAACGTGTCGAACGCCCCGTCGACGGTCTCGCCGCGCAACGCGGCCCGCAGGAACCGCAGCACGTCCCGGGTGCGCTTGAACGGCTCGTCGAACGCGATCGCGTTCCAGTCGCGTACCAGTACCGGCGAGGAGGAGCCGACGCCGAGCGCGAAGCGGCCCGGCGCGGCCTCGGCCAGCGCGGCGGCGCTCATCGCGAGCAGTCCGGGCCCTCTGGTGAACACCGGCGTGATCGCGGTGCCGAGGCGCAGCCGTGGCGACCACGCGGCGGCCAGGGCCAGCGGGGTGAACGCGTCGGCGCCGGCCACCTCCGACGACCAGACGTCGGTGAACCCGGCGTCGTCCAGGGCCGCGTAGACAGCGGCGTGGTCGGCGAGCGGAATTCCGCCCAACGGCACGGTCATTCCCCATCGGTTCGTCACCCGTCGATGGTGCCCGTCCGGCAGCGCCCGGAGCAAGATCCAGGCAGATATGGGTGATCCGCTCCGAGTTGCCGGGAAAGAGTGTTACGACTGCCGCATGAGTCGGACCGGGGACGGGGCCCGGCGGTGAGGACCGCCGAGCCGGCCGCGCTGCGCAGCTCCGGCGGCGGACCCGACCGGGCCACGTTCCTGGAACTCTTCTTCGACCTCGTGTACGTGTTCGCGCTGACCCGGATCTCGGCGCGCGCCTTCGAGGACCTGGTGCTGGAGGGCGGGCAGACCGGCTGGACGGCGGTGACCGGCGGCGGCAAGACACTGCTGTTGCTGCTCGCGCTCTGGGCCGTCTGGCAGGGCACGGCGTGGACCACCAGCCGCTACGACCCGCACCACCTGTGGTTGCAGGTCATCGTGATCACCGCGTTGATCTCGGCGATGGTGATGGGGGTGGCGATCCCGCGCGCGTTCAGCCACAGCGGCCTGATGTTCGCCGCCGCGTACGTGGTGGCCCAGGTGAGCCGGCCGGCGATCCTCGTGCTGGTGCTGCACAGGCAGCAGTACCGCCGGCTCAAGCTGCGCATGCTGATCACGTTCTGCGCCACGGGTGTGCTCTGGCTGGCCGGCGCGCTGCTGCCGGGCAGCGCCCGGGTGGTGCTCTGGACCACGGCACTGCTGCTGGAGTACCTCGCCGCCCGGTTCGGCTGGCCGATGCCCGGTCTGGGCCGCTCGACCGTCTCCCGGTGGGACATCCACGGCGAGCACCTGGCCGAGCGCTACCAGCAGATCTTCCTGGTCGCGCTCGGTGAGACGATCCTGCTCGCCGGCCTGGCCTTCACCCGCTCCCCCACCAGCCCGGGCATGGTCGCCGCGTTCGCCGTCGCGCTGGCGACCTCGGTGCTGCTGTGGCGGATCTACGTGCAGCGGGCCGGGCAGATCCTGGGCGAGGCGGTGACCCGGGCCGCCCATCCGGCCACCGTCGGCCGGTCCGCCGCCGACACCCACCTGGTCATGGTGATCGGGGTGGTCGCCACCGCGATCGGCTACGAGCTGGTCATCGAGCACCCGGCCGGGCACAACGAACTGCCCTGGCTGGCCATGATCCTCGGCGGGCCGGCCGTGTTCCTGGCCGGCCGGGCCCGCTTCGAGTACGAGGTGTTCGGCCGCGTCTCCCCGTCCCGGCTGGTGGGGATCGCCGCGCTGCTGCTGCCCGCACCGCTGCTGGTGCGCCTCGCGCCGCTCGTCGCGGCGATCCTCGCCGCGCTGGTCCTCACGGCGGTGGCGGTGGCCGACGCGCGCCGCGCCTGGGGCCGCCCGCCGGAGGAGGCGGCGACGCCGTTCTGAGCGGCGACGCCGGTGCGGCACACCGCTACCGGGCTACGATCCGCGCGTGACCTTCTCGCTCGTCGCCCGCTCCGCCGACGGGCACCTGTACGGCGTGGCGGTGGCCAGCCGCTTCCTCGCCGCCGGGGCGCTCGTGCCGGCCGCCGAGGCACTGGTGGGCGCGGTCGCCACCCAGGCGCACGCCAACCTCGCCTACCGGGCGCAGGCGCTAGCGCTGCTGCGTACCGGCGTCAGCGCCACCGACGCGGTGGCCGGGCTGGTCGCCGCCGACCCCGGCCGCGACGACCGGCAGCTCGCCGTGGTGGGGGCGACCGGCGACGGGGCCACCTGGACCGGACCGCGCTGCCACCCCTGGGCGGGCGGGCAGGCCGGCGACGGCTGGGCCGCGCAGGGCAACATCCTGACCGGCCCGCAGGTGATCGACGCGCTGCGCGACGCCTGGCTGGCCCGCGACGACCTGCCGTTCCCGCAGCGCATGCTGGCGGCGCTCACCGCCGGTGACGCGGCCGGCGGTGACCGGCGCGGCAGGCAGAGCGCCGCGATACTCGTGGTGCAGCGCCACGGCGGCTACGCCGGCACCGGCGACGAACTGGTGGACCTGCGCGTGGACGACCACGACGACCCGGTCGCCGAGCTGCGCCGCCTGCTCGGCATCCACCACATGCTGTTCGGCCGCCCCGACCCGGCCACGCTGCGGGATCTCACCGGTCCGCTCGCGGCCGAGGTGGCGGAACTGCTCGCCGCCACCGGTCACCCGGTCGGCCCGGCCGGCCTGGACGACGCGCTGGCGGCCTGGACCGGCCTGGAGAACCTGGAGGAACGCTTCGTGCCCGGCCGGATCGACCCGATCGTGCTGGAGCACCTGCGGCGGTGTGCCGGGCGCTGAGCGGAGATCAGCCGCCGAACGCGAGCCGGCCGATGCCGGCACGGGCCAGCTCGGCCTGCTCGTCGCCGGTCAGCGGCAGCCGCCCGGTGGCCTTGCGCAGCACGGTGAGCGCGTCCCAGCGCAGGCCCGGCGGCACCGGCGCGCCGCCGGTGAGCACGCCGACCACCACGGCCGCCGCGGGCGGGGTCAGCCACGGCGGCCGGTCCAGCGCGTCGGCCAGGTCCAGGCCGTGCACCGCGACCTCCACCACGCGGGTACGCAGGAACTCCGGCAGCGCCATCGCGTCACCGTGCCGGGTGCGCACCACCCGGCCGGGCGGCGCGGCGGCGACCGCCTCGTCGGTGGCGCGCCAGGCCCGGCCGAACTCCCCCGCCACCTCGGCCGCGCCCGGGTGCTCCCGGGCAGCCCGGCGTGCCGAGTCGACGCGGTCCCGGTCGACCGGCGGGCTGAACTTGGCCGCGCCGAAGTAGGCGGCGGCGTCGACCTCGGCCCGGGGCGGCGCGGGTTCGGCGAGCATCAGGGCCAGGCGCCCGGCTCCGGTGCTCACGTGCGCGATCAGGTCGCGTACCTGCCAGGGCGGGCACGGGGTGGGCCGGTCCAGCGC
>NZ_RCVK01000275.1:0-15177 GCF_003667485.1 Micromonospora sp. BL1 | reverse complement strand
GTTCAGGGACCAGAGGCAGAGGGCGGCGGCTGTGACCAGGGGGGCGCCGTCTCGGATCAGGCCGTCGGTGCCGAGCAGCCACCAGCACAGGGGCAGGTCGATCGCGAGGACGCCGAGGGTGACGGCCACCAGGCCGTTCCGCGCCCACGCCTTGTCGCGCAGCAGGAAGGCGGTGCAGAACAGCACGGCGTAGCTGACCGCGATGCCCGCGCCGAACCAGAGGATCACTGCCGGTACGGCGGCCAGCCGCCCGTCCAGCACGGCGCCCGTGGCGACGAGCGCCGGCACCAGCATCAGCGGGCTGTAGGTGAACGCCGCGACGCGGGCGGTGAGCACCCACCCGTTCGCCTGCGGGCGCTTCGGCGTCATCTCCCGCCAGGCGATCGTCCCGCCCTCGACCACCAGGCCCTTGCGGTGCCGGACCAGGTGCGCGCGGATCGCCTCGGAGCGGTAGAGCAGCACCACCACGGCGACGCAGAGCGCGGTGAGCACGGCGAACCCGATCAGGCCGGGCAGCGCGGGCACCCCCTGCCGGGGCACGATCAGCCGCCCGACCGCGAAGATCGTGGTCACCGCCAGGATCAGCCCGAACGGCCGGGCACCCACCCGGCCCTTGTTCACATGGCCGATCAGCAGCAGGAAGCCGAGCGACCGGAGCATCGCCCAGCCGGTGCGTACGGCCAGACCGAACTCCTGCTCCGGGGCGTACCAGTAGTTGAGCAGCTCGACCACGACGGTGGCCGCCGCGGTCACGGCGAGCAGCGTGGTGAGCGCCCGGACGGCGGACGGCCGCCGGACCTCGACAGGTTCAGCGGCCGTCCTCATGGCATCCGATGTTGCCCGGCGCGGGCAACAGGCACACCTGTTACTTCTGCGGCTCCGCGTCCAGCCGGGCGCGCAGCGCGTCCAGCTCGGCCCAGAGCACGCCGGGGAGCTTGTCCCCGAACTTCTCGAACCACTCGGTGACGAGCGGCAGCTCGTTGCGCCACTCGTCCGCGTCGACCTTCAGCGCGATCCGGACGTCCTCCGGGGTCATGTCCAGACCCTCGACGTCGAGCGCGTCCTGCGCCGGCACCATCCCGATCGGCGTCTCCACGGCCTCGGCCCGGCCCTCCAGCCGCTCGATGACCCACTTGAGCACGCGGGAGTTCTCGCCGAAGCCCGGCCAGAGGAAGTTGCCCTCGGCGTCCTTGCGGAACCAGTTCACGTAGTAGATCTTGGGCAGCTTGGCCTCGTCGCCGTCCGCGCCCTTGCCCATCTCGATCCAGTGCCGGAAGTAGTCGCCGGCGTTGTAGCCGATGAACGGCAGCATGGCCATCGGGTCGCGGCGGACCACGCCGACCGCACCGGAGGCGGCGGCGGTCGTCTCCGAGGAGAGCGTGGCGCCCATGTAGACGCCGTGCACCCAGTCGCGGGCCTCGGTGACCAGCGGGATGGTGTCCCGGCGACGGCCGCCGAACAGGATCGCGTCGATCGGCACGCCGTTCGGGTCGTAGTAGTCGTCGGCCAGGATCGGGCACTGCGTGATCGGGGTGCAGAAACGGCTGTTCGCGTGCGAGGAGAGGTTCTCGCTCTCCGGCGTCCAGTCGTTGCCCTTCCAGTCGATCAGGTGCGCCGGCGGCTCACCCATGCCCTCCCACCAGATGTCGCCGTCGTCGGTGAGCGCCACGTTGGTGAAGATGGAGTTGCCCCGGTCCAGCGTCCGCATGGCGTTGGCGTTGGTCTTCCAGTCGGTGCCGGGAGCGACGCCGAACAGGCCGTACTCCGGGTTGATCGCGTAGAGGCGGCCGTCCGCGCCGAACCGCATCCAGGCGATGTCGTCGCCGATGGTCTCGACCTTCCAGCCCGGGATGGTCGGCTCCAGCATGGCGAGGTTGGTCTTGCCGCAGGCGGACGGGAAGGCGCCGGCGATGTGGTAGACCTTGCCCTCCGGCGAGGTGATCTTGAGGATCAGCATGTGCTCGGCCAGCCAGCCCTCGTCGCGCCCCATCACGCTGGCGATACGCAGCGAGTAGCACTTCTTGCCGAGCAGCGAGTTGCCGCCGTAGCCGGAGCCGTAGGACCAGATCTCCCGGCTCTCCGGGAAGTGCGAGATGTACTTGGTCTCGTTGCACGGCCACGCCACGTCCTGCTGGCCCGGCGCGAGCGGGGCGCCGATGGAGTGCAGCGCGTGCACGAAGTCGGCGTCGTCGCCCATCGCCTCCAGGATCGCCGACCCCATCCGGGTCATGATCCGCATCGAGGCGACGACGTACGGGCTGTCGGTGATCTCCACGCCGAACATGGGGTTCTCGGCCTCGATGGGGCCCATGCAGAACGGGATGACGTACATGGTGCGTCCGCGCATGCTGCCGCGGTACAGCTCCGTCATCGTCCGCTTCATCTCGGCCGGCGCCATCCAGTTGTTGGTGGGGCCGGCGTCCGCCTCGTCGACGGAGCAGATGAAGGTGCGCTCCTCCACCCGGGCGACATCCGTGGGGTCGGTACGCGCGTAGAACGAGTTGGGCTTCTTCTCGGGATTAAGGCGGATCAGGGTGCCGTTGGCGACGAGTTCGTCGGTGAGACGGCGCCACTCCTCATCAGACCCGTCCACCCAGACCACGCGGTCCGGGGTGGTCAGTTCCGCGACCTCACGTACCCAGGCCAGCAGCTTGGGGTGGGACGTCGGGGCCTGATCGATACCCCGAACAGCAGCCGGAGCAACCATGTCACTTCTCCTTGTGGTCGACGCTGACCGATCTATGGGGTGCACGAGTTCCGGCGGGCTGGTACGCCGCCTCGTGGAAACCTGGGATTGGGCTCAGCGTAAACCGGACTGCCTCGTCAGTCAGTGGGACTGGTTGTGAAGAACTGCACAAGGTACGGCCACGCTGCGGCATCACGATCTGATACCCGCTTTCGCGCGCAGTTTCACGCAAATCCTGCGGTGAACCTTCGACGACCGGGTCCGGCGCCGGAGTGACCCCGACGCCCGATCGAGGGGAAGCGTACGAACGTGTCGCGAAAGACGATTCCGTGATGCGCTCCACAGATTCGCACAGCGCGTTACGCTCTGCTCACGGACATCGAGAACGGGCGACGCCTCTCCGACCCGCGCGGCCCGAGCGCGACGGCCGCGGCGAAGCCGTCGTGCCCGACTCGCCGTTGCAGTCCGCCCGGTTACCGCACAACCGGTACTCTCGGCGGGTGGCCGCGACGATGACCGGAGACCAACCGGGGGCTCCGCAGACCCGCCGGGGTCCGATCGGAGCACTGCTCGACCGTTTCGGTCACCTCATCCACGAGCTGAGCAAGTTCGCCACCGTCGGCGGTCTGGCCTTCGTCGTGGACTTCGTCCTCTTCAACTACCTGTCCAGCGGCCGGGACATGCCCCCGCTGGCCGCGAAGACCATCTCCACGGTGATCGCCGCGACTGTCGCCTTCCTCGGCAACCGGTTCTGGACCTGGCGGCACCGGCAGCGGTCGAACCCGGCCCGCGAGTACGCGCTGTTCTTCTTCTTCAACGCGGTCGGCCTCGGCATTGCGGTGGCCTGCCTGGCGATCAGCCACTACGGGTTGGGCGCGATCTGGCCCGCGGTGTTCCAGACCCCCCTGGCCGACAACATCGCGAGCTTCGTCGTCGGCACCGGCCTGGGCACGCTCTTCCGGTTCTGGTCGTACCGACGGTTCGTCTTCGTCGAGGCGGGAACACCTCCCGTTCCGGCAACGAGCCACGACCGAGAGTCCGGGGCGTGACGAACCGCCCATCCCGACCCGCCGGGCCCAGCCGGCCCAGCCAACTGCCTAAGGTGTTCCGCATGCCTGGAGTCCGTCTGCTGCCCGAGCGCTGGCAGAAGTTCATCCACGAGGCGCTCAAATTCGGCATCGTCGGCGGCATCAACACCGTCATCAATTACGCGGTGTTCAATGCGCTGGCACTCACGGTTTTCCGTGACGGTCAGCTGAAGGCGACAGTGATCGCGACGATTGTCGCCACGATCACGTCGTATCTGATGAATCGTCACTGGACGTACCGTGATCGACCGAAATCGGCACTCCGGCGCGAATACGTCCTGTTCTTCCTCTTCAACGGTGCGGGCCTGGTCATCGAACTCGGCGTCCTGGCCCTGGCCAAGTACGGCCTCGGCGTACACGGCCTGCTCGCGCTGAACGTCGCCAAGACGATCGGTGTCCTGCTGGCCACGCTGTTCCGCTTCTGGTCCTACCGGACGTTCGTCTTCCAGCCCGTCCCCAAGCACGCCGAGGAGACCTGGCACTCGGTGCCGCGTGACGAGTGGGACAACGTCGCCGAGATGGACCCGGTGGCCGAGCTGGCCGAGTCGGTCAGCGAGCTGGAGGAGGAGGAACCGCCCGCGGCCGCCGGCCGGGCGGCCGACTTCCCGCCGCCGCGGGGGCGCCCCGCACCGGCGGACGCGGGGCTCGGTGGCGCGCTCGGCGCCGACCTGGACGCCGAACTCGCCGCGGAACTCCAGCCCCGCCGCGCCCGCCGCTGAACGACGAGAGGCCGGCACCCCTGCCACGGGGTGCCGGCCTCTTCCGTCGCCGGGTCAGGGCTGGTCGCGCAGGGACTTGCCCTCGGTCATGTCGGCCAGGATCTCGCGCATCTCGCCGTCACCCAGGCTGTGCTTGTCGTGGTGCGCCTCGACCAGCTCGTAGAGCTTCGTCTGCACCCGGTCCACGCCCGGCACGTCGTGCAGCACCGACTGGCCGCGCTCACCCGCCGACTCGATGGTCAGCGTGCCGCAGCCCAGCAGCCGCTCCACGAAACGCTGGTGCATGGCGTGGTCGTTGATCCGGGTCAGCGGCAGATCCCGCCGGTTACGCGACAGCACGCCCTGCTGGAGCAGCACCCGCTCGTTCGTGAACAGGTAGTGCGTGGTGCGCCAGACCAGAAACGGCCACAGACCCAGCCACAACACCAGCACCAGCGCGACCACCGCGATCGCGTAGAGCGCGATCGTGCCGCCGCTGCCGTCGGGCAGCAGGAGCCACCCGGCGACGACCGCCGCGACGGCGAGCACGAGCACCAGGACCGGCCGGATCAGGGCCTTCCAGTGCGGGTGCAGGTGCAACACGACGTGCTCGTCCTCGGTGAGCACGTCTTCGGGGAACGCCACGGCGGAACCTCCTCGCAGAACCGGACGCGCTGACCGTAACCGGTCGGCGCATCCGGCCGGCATCGGCCGCGCGGGCGGTCGGCGACGGTTGTTGCGCTGATCTTCCCGGGCGCCTCAGCGCAGGTGCAGCACGTCGCCCGCGGCCAGCCGCAACGTCTCCCCGCCGGCGTCGACCAGGAGCTGCCCGTCGGCGTCCACGCCGGTGGCGGTGCCGTGCGCCTCCCGGCCGTCGGGCAGCAGCACCCGCACCCGGCGGCCGACTGTCGCGCACCCCGCCAGGTACGCCTCACGCAGCCCACTGGCCTCCGCGTCACCTCCGGCGTCACGCCAGCGCTCGTACCAGTCGGCGAGCGAGCGCAGCAGCGCCCGCAGCAGCGGATCCCGGTCGGTGGCGGTGGCGCCGGCGAGCTGTAGCGAGGTGGCGGGCAGCCCGGTCGGGTTCTCCGGCAGTTCGTCGGCGCGCAGCGTCACGTTCAGCCCGACACCGACCACGATCGCCGGGGGCCTGTCGATCTCCCCCGGCACCGCCTCGGCCAGCACCCCGGCGCACTTCGCGCCGTCCACCAGCAGGTCGTTGGGCCACTTCAGCCGCGCGTCCAGCTCGGCCAGCAGGCGTACCGCCTCGACCAGCGCGACGCCGGCGAGCAGCGGCAGCCAGCCGTACCCGGTGGCGGGCACGGGCGACCAGCCGCGCTCCGCGACCGCCTCACCCGGCCGCAGCAGCACGCTCGTCGCGAGACCCGCGCGCGGCGGCGACTGCCAGACGCGGCCCCGGCGGCCGCGGCCGGCGGTCTGCCGCTCGGCGACCACCACCAGGCCCTCCGGCTCGCCGGCCCGGGCCGCGGCCACCGCGTCCGCGTTCGTCGAGCCGGTCTCGGCCAGCAGCTCCAACCGGCGCCAGGGCCCGTTCGGCGCGACCAGCGCGCGCCGCAGCCGGGCCGCCGACAGCGGCGGTCGGTCCAGATCGGTGTACGGCGAGCCGGGCATCCCGCCAGCCTACGGCCACCCGGCCCGCCGGTCGCCGCGAAGCGGTGAGGCGCACTGCACAGCCTCAGACACCTGAACCATCGTTATATTCCACGGGTGACTACCGAGACCGGGTTCAACATCCACACGACCGCCGGCAAGCTGGCGGACCTGGAGCGACGGCTCGACGAGGCGGTGCACGCCGGGTCGGCACGCGCGGTCGAGAAGCAGCACGCGCGGGGCAAGAAGACCGCCCGCGAGCGGATCGAGATGCTCCTCGACGAGGGCTCGTTCGTCGAGCTGGACGAGTTCGCCCGGCACCGCTCGACCAACTTCGGGCTGGAGAAGACCCGCCCGTACGGCGACGGCGTGGTGACCGGCTACGGCACCGTGGACGGCCGGCAGGTCTGCGTGTTCGCGCAGGACTTCACCGTCTTCGGCGGCTCCCTCGGCGAGGTCTTCGGCGAGAAGATCGTCAAGCTGATGGACCTGGCCATGAAGATCGGCTGCCCGGTCGTCGGCATCAACGACTCCGGCGGCGCGCGGATCCAGGAGGGCGTCGCGTCCCTCGGCCTCTACGGCGAGATCTTCTTCCGCAACGTACGGGCCAGCGGCGTCATCCCGCAGATCTCGCTGATCATGGGCCCGTGCGCGGGCGGCGCGGTCTACTCCCCGGCGGTCACCGACTTCACAGTCATGGTCGACCAGACCTCGCACATGTTCATCACCGGTCCCGACGTGATCAAGACGGTCACCGGCGAGGACGTCGGCATGGAGGAGCTGGGCGGCGCCCGCACGCACAACGCCCGCAGCGGCAACGCGCACTACCTCGGCACCGACGAGGAGGACGCGATCGAGTACGTCAAGGCGCTGCTGTCGTACCTGCCGTCGAACAACCTGGACGAACCGCCGGTCTTCGACGCGCCCGCGATCCTCGACGTCACCGACTCCGACCGCGAGCTGGACACGCTGATCCCGGACTCGGCGAACCAGCCGTACGACATGCACCGGGTCATCGAGCACGTGCTCGACGACGGCGAGTTCCTCGAGGTGCAGCCGCTGTACGCGCAGAACATGGTGGTCGGCTTCGGCCGCGTCGAGGGACGCCCGGTTGGAGTGGTGGCGAACCAGCCGATGCAGTTCGCCGGCACGCTCGACATCGCCGCGTCGGAGAAGGCGGCCCGGTTCGTGCGCACCTGCGACGCGTTCAACGTCCCGGTGCTCACCTTCGTGGACGTGCCCGGCTTCCTGCCCGGCACCGGCCAGGAGTGGGACGGCATCATCCGCCGCGGCGCGAAGCTCATCTACGCGTACGCCGAGGCCACCGTCCCGAAGGTCACAGTCATCACCCGCAAGGCGTACGGCGGCGCGTACGACGTGATGGGCTCCAAGCACCTCGGCGCGGACCTGAACTTCGCCTGGCCGACCGCGCAGATCGCGGTGATGGGCGCGCAGGGCGCGGTGAACATCCTCTACCGCTCGGAGCTGGCGAACGCCGAGGACCCGGCCGCCGTCCGGGCCGAGAAGATCGCCGAGTACGAGGACACGCTCGCCAACCCGTACATCGCGGCCGAGCGCGGCTACGTCGACGGGGTGATCCCGCCGCACGAGACGCGTACCCAGATCGTGCGGGCGCTGCGGGTGCTGCGCACCAAGCGCGAGACGCTGCCGCCGAAGAAGCACGGCAACATCCCGCTGTAGTACGTCGGATGCCCCCGCCGCCGAAGCGGCGGGGGCACCGGCGTCAGCAGCCCGGGTTCGCGGCGACGCACATCCGCTCGGCCGCGACCCGGGCGATCTGCCGCACCTGTTCCTCGGTCACCCTGTCCTCGGGCACCTGGCCCATGGGCAGGTCGGTCCGCAGCCGGCCGGACGGGATCAGCACCGTCACCAGGTCACCCACCCGTACGACCAGGCGGTCCTCGAACAGCGGCGCATAGCCGGGCGGCCGGCCGGTCGCCCCGTCCGGCGCCACGCTCGCCTCGTGCCGCAGCAGCAGCGCCTGATCTCCGGCGAAGCCGCTCGCCGCGACGTACCAGCGGTGCACGACCTCGGCGCCGGCCGTCCCCCGCTCGGTGTAGACCTGGCCCGTCGTCCGCCACGCGCCGCAGGCCGCGACAGTGCCTTCCAGGTCGGCGACGAACCGGCCCGCCGCGCCGGGCGTCATCCGGTAGACATCCTGGGTGAGGACCGTTCCGATGGTGGTCGCGGGCTCGGTCGGCGGTTCCATCAGGGTCTGCGACCGCGAGTAGCGCGAGCGTGGTTCCTCGGCCGGCCGCCCCTGTTCCCGGGCACAGACCTGGAGGAGGTCGTCGACCCGGACCGGCTCGTCGAGGCCGGTCTCGCCGAGTCGCTCGCCGGTCGCAACGGGGATGTCGGCCGGTTCCAGCATCGCCTCGGTCACGATCTCCCCCGGCCCGTCGACGACACCGGCGGCGGGCGGTGGCGGCGCACCGGCCCGGTCCACCAGGGTCGCGGTGAGCGCAGCCACGACCACCACCGAGACCGCGGCGAGCGCGGCGGAGCGCCGGCTGCGCCGCCGGGCCGCGGCTCGGAGGGCCTCCGGCTCCGGCCAGGTGACGTTGCGCAGGTCCCGGTGCAGCAACTCCACGAGCGCGACGTCGTCAGGCATCTGCCGCCTCCTCTTCCAGGTCCACCACGGCGAGCAACTCGGCGAGCGCGGTCCGCCCCCGGGACAGCCGGGCCTTCACGGTGCCGATCGGCGCCTCGGTCTCCCGCGCCACCTCGGCGACCGGCATGCCGAGCAGGTAGTGCATGGCGATCGCGGTGCGCTGGGCCTCGGGCAGCCGGCGTAGCGCGGCGACCACCTCCAGCGTCTCGGTGCTCGGCGCCGGCACGTCCGCCACCGCGCCGTGGCGCAGGTAGGCACGGGCCCGGCTGCGCAGGCTGCGCCAGCGGCTCACCGCGACCCGGCTCGCCACCACCCGTACCCATGCCTCCGGGTCGTCGTACCCGCGCACTGTGGACCACCGCTGCCAGGCCCGGATGTACGCCTCCTGCACGGCGTCCTGCGCCTCGGCGAGGTCACCGGTGAGCACGTAGACGAACCCGAGCAACCGCTGTCGGCTGCCCCGGTAGAACTCGTCGAACCCGTCGCTGTCGGGCACCTGCCACCTCCCCGTGTTCGTGAGGGGACACGCCTGGCGGCGCGGCGCGGGTTGCCCGCTCAGCCGACCAATTTCTCCAACTCGCCGAGCGGGAAGCCGCCGGCCGGGATCCGGTCGCGGACCGCCCGGCGTACCGCGGTCTGCACGGCCGCGTTGGCCGGGGTGGGCACGCCGTGCAGGCGCCCCAGCAGCACGATCTCGCCGTTGAGGTGGTCAGTCTCGACCGAGCCGGCACCACGGGCCAGGCTCTGCCAGGTGGAGCCGCCGGAGCGCTCCTCGCCGCCGACCGGCCGGTGCGACACCAGGTCGCCCCGTTCGGCGGCCTCCTCCTCGACAGTGGTGTGGGCGATGCCCGCCGCGGCGAGCGCCGCCTCTCCCTCTGCGCGTACCCGCTTCGACAGCGGCTCGGGCACGTCCCGGCCGAGCAGCGCCTGGAGGCCGTTGCCGAGGTTCGCGAGCAGCTTGCCGTACTTCCAGCGCATCACGTCGTCGCGGACCGGCGCGACGAACCCGGCGGCGGTCAGGTCGGCGGCGACCGCCCGGCTGGTGTCGTCGGCCCCGCCCGGGTAGCGGCCGATGTGCAGCATGCCCGGATGCGGATGGCCGTTGGCGACCACCACGCCCGGCTCCAGGTGGGTAGCGGGCAGCCACACGCACACCGGGTGTACGCGGGCGAAGCGGCGCAGCGCGGCCGGCTCGTTCGCCACGCCGTTCTGGGCCAGCACGACCGGCAGCCGTTCGCCCGCCGTTCCGCCGCCCTCGACCGGGGCGTCCGCCCAGGTGTCGAGCGCCGCCACGGTGTCCTGCGACTTCACGGTGAGGACCAGCACGGTGTCCGCCGGCAGTGGCGGCCCGTCCGGCCCGGCCACAGCGGGGAGCCGGCCGGTCACGTCGCGGTCCGGCGTGCGCAGCGTCAGACCCCGTTCCCGCAGCGCGTCCAGGTGCGCGCCGCGGGCCACGAGCGTCACGTCGTGGCCGGAGTCGGCCAGGAGTACGCCGATGGTGCCGCCGACCGCGCCCGCTCCGATGATCACGTATCGCACGGGTCCGATTCTGCCCTGCCGCGAGGCGGCCCGCTCCGGGACGAGATGCGGCTCGGCGCGGTCAGGCGGTGAGGCCCGATTCGGCGAGGATCGGGCCAGCCAGCAGCAGCGCTCCGGCGGCGAGTGCGCCCACGCTCACCAGCAGGAACACGCCCACCCAGAACAACGCCGGGAACGGCGTGATCCGGGCGAGCTGGTCGGCGTCGGACTGCGGCATCCGGCCCCGGGCGCGCTGCCGGTGCAGCTCGAACACCGGCCGTACGCCGCCGATCAGCAGGAACCAAACCGACGTCCAGGCGAACGCGGCCTGCACCTCGGGCGAGGTGTACCAGGAGACGGCGAGCACCACACCGCCGGTGACCAGCAGCGACAGCGCGCCGAACAGGTTGCGGATCATCACCAGCATGCCCAGCAGCAGCGCCACCGCGAGCCAGAGCAGCAGCGTGATCCGGTTACCGGCCAGCAGCCACGCGCCGCCGAGGCCGAGCAGCGACGGCGCGACGTACCCGGCGAGCAGCGTGAGGATCATGCCGGGCCCGGTGGGACGGCCGGCGGACAGCGTCAGCCCGGAGGTGTCCGAGTGCAGCCGGATGCCGTGCAGCCGCCGGCCGGTGAGCAACGCGACGAGCGCGTGGCCGCCCTCGTGCGCGATGGTCACCGCGTTGCGGGCGATCCGCCAGGGCAGCCGGGCCACGACCACCGCGAGCGCGACCACGGCGGTGACCACCACGAGCAGCGGCGGCGGGTCCGGCTGGGCGCTGGTCAGCGTGTCCCAGAGCGTGGTGAGACCGTCGATCAGGGGCATGGGCGGGGAGCCTACCGCCCCGAGCCGTGTCGTTCGACCGGCCGAGTCTCATAGAGTGTGAGACTGATCGGACGAGGCGCCGGAGCGGAGGTGAGGTCGGTGAGCGCAGCTCCCTTGGAGCCCTACAGCTCGCACGTCGGTCCGTGGACCGAGGCCGACTACCTCGGGTTGGGCGACAGCCACGACCGCATCGAACTGCTCGACGGGAGCCTGATCGTGAGCCCTGCCCCGAGCCGACGGCACCAGCGGGTGGCGCGACGACTGGCGAACTCCGTGGAGCTGGCGGCCGAGCCGTCCGGCCTGTTCGTCTACGACGCCATCAACGTGCGGCTGGGCGTGGACCGAATCGTGATCCCGGACCTCGTCGTCACCGACGCCGACGACGACGGCGTGATCCTCGACGCCGATCGCGTGGCGCTTGTCGGCGAGATCGTCTCGCCCGGCAACGCCGCCACTGACCGGCTGGTCAAGATGCAGCTCTACGCGATCGCCCGGATTCCGTGGTACCTGCTCGTCGAGCAGGACGGTGACAGCCACTCGCTGCGGCTGCACCGGCTCGACGGCGCGCACTACGTCGAGGATGCCGTCGCCAAGGCGGGCGAGACGCTCAGTGTCACCGAGCCGTTCCGCTGGGCGATGGACCCGAGCACCCTGCGCTGATCAGCAACTGATGTGCCACCTGGGCGAACGGCGACCGTCGATGAAAATTTCCTTTCCCCCTATTGCGATCTAGGGCACTAAGCTCCAAAGATGGGCGTCAATAGACGGACGTCCCTCTGGAGGCAACCATGCCCAGCACCAGACTCTCCGTACGCCGGCTTCTCGCCGCCGGCCTGGCCGCCGCCGCCACCGCGGCCGTGGCCCTCGTGGCGACCGCCGGACCGGCCGCCGCCGCGACCACGCCCGGGATCGACGTCTCCCGCTACCAGGGCAGCATCAACTGGACCAGCGTGCGTAACGCGGGCATCCAGTTCGCCTTCATCAAGGCCACCGAGGGCACGAGCTACAAGGACCCGAACTTCAACGCGAACTACGTCAACGCGTACAACGCCGGGGTGATCCGCGGGGCGTACCACTTCGCCCGGCCGAACATCTCCGCCGGTTCCACCCAGGCCAACTACCTGGCCAGCAACGGTGGCGCCTGGTCGGCGGACAGCCGTACGCTTCCCGCCGCGCTGGACATCGAGGGCAACCCGTACAGCGGCGGCTACTGCTACGGCCTGAGCACGACCGGCATGCGCAACTGGATCCAGGACTTCCTGAACACCTACCGCTCCCGCACCGGCCGGTACGCGGTCATCTACACCACCACGAGCTGGTGGAACCAGTGCACCGGCAGCTGGACCGGCCCGTGGGCCAACCACCCGCTGTGGCTCGCCCGCTGGGCCAGCGCGCCCGGCACGCTGCCGGCCGGCGCCCCGTTCTGGAGCGTCTGGCAGTACACCAGCACCGGCGCCGTCTCCGGGATCAGCGGCAACGTCGACCGCAACTACTGGAACGGTGACCGCAGCCGGCTCATCGCCCTGGCCAACAACACCTGACGTACGTGCGACACAGGTGGGACCGCCTCGTCACGAGGCGGTCCCGCTGTCGTCGTACCCGAGGTCAGGCTCTGCGGCGCGCGGTGGCCGGGACGGGCACCGGCGTGCGGCGCGTCAGACGCCACGCCGTCACACCCACGACCGTGAGCGTCAGCACGCCGAGGACCGCGACCGGCGCGGACAGGCCGGCGCTGATCAGGAGCAGTACGACGTCGCCGAGCGCAACGAGCATCCACAGTGCCAGCCGCGGGCCGGTGTACCTCCGTCGGTAACCCATGTCGCGCCTCCTTCCGTCGTCGGAGGATTCATACCCCCGAGGACGGAAAGCCATGCGAGCGAGTTTCGTGACCGGCGGGATTCCCGGTCAGTTCTTGCGGTCCGGCACGAAGCCCTTGGTGATGATCTCCCAGTTGGCCAGGTTGGCGTCCCAGTCCTTCGCCGGGACCTCCCAGCGCAACGCGAAGCCCCGGTTGCTGGCGGTCGCCACACCACGGTTGCGGACGTGGAAGCGGGTGCCGTCGTCGCGGGTCTCCAGCCAGTCCCAGTCGGCGCAGGTGCGGTAGTAGCCGTCGCACTTGGTGATGCCGACCAGCTTGTAGTCGCGCACGTAGTTACGCCGGCTCGACTCCTGGCCCTTCCAGTCGGCGTACGCGTCGGCCTTCGGGTTCGGCGTCCACTGGATGAACAGCACCCGCCGAGCGCCGCCGACCTCGTAGAGCACGACGTTGTCGCTGCGGACCCGCGCCTCGAAGCCGTTCGGGATCGGCACCTTGAAGCCGTTCGGGCCGGTGTAGAGACGCCACCCGGCCGGCAGCGTGAAACCCGAGGCCGACGGACTGGCCGACGGCGTGGGACTGGCCGACGCACTGGTCGCCGGGGCACTCGGCGACGCGCTCTCGCTCGGCGCGGGCGGCGGCGCCGCCGACGCCGAGGTGCCGGCCGTCGGCTCACCGCCGTCGCCGTCGTCACCGTTGTTCAGCAGCGGCACAGCCACCACCAGACCGACGAGCAGCAGCAGGACCAGCGCGCCGATCAGCAGGTTGCGCCGGTTCGGCGCGGACCTCTCGACCGGCAGCACGGTGGCCCGGCCGGTCGACGGCGCCTCCTGCACCGGAGCCGGGCTGACCGGCGCGGAGCCGGTCACGGCCGGGCTGACCGGCGCCGGGGCGTCGGTGACGGGCTCGCCGTCGAGCCGCGTCTCGTCCAGCGCCGGGTCGACGCCGTCCACCCGCGCCTCGTCGTCCACAAGCGTCTCGTCGGCCGAGGGCGCCGGGTCGAGCTTCGCCGTCGGATCGGCGGGCGGCGGGGTCACCTTCGCGGTGGGACCGGCGTCCGAGGTGGGCGCCGGCACCTTCGCCGTCGGGTCGGCGACTGCCGCCGTACCCCCGGTTGCGGCGACCCCGGACGCGGCGCTCGCCGCGCGTTCGGCCTGGTCGGCCGGGCGCGGCGCGGGCACCAGCGGCGGGCGCGGCACGCGCGGACCGTTCGGCCCCGGCCGGCGTACGCCATCCAGCAGCGAGATGCTCTTGGCGCGACGGCCGGCGGCCTTGCGCAGCATGCGCTCCGCCACCTCGGCGGTGATCCGCTCGTCCGGATCCTTGCGCAGCAGTCCCTGGAGCACCGGCTTGAGCGGCCCGGCGTTGCGCGGCGGCGGCATCGGCTCGGTGGCGAGCGCGGCCAGCGTGGCGATCGCCGACGGGCGCGCGTACGGCGACTTGCCCTCGACGGCCGCGTAGAGCGTGGCGCCGAGCGACCAGAGGTCCGCCTCCGGGCCCGCCGTGCCGTCGCGGGCGCGCTCCGGCGAGATGTACGCGGGCGAGCCGAGCACCATGCCGGTGCGCGTCACGTTCGGGTCGCCGGGGATGGTGGCCAGGCCGAAGTCGGTGAGCACCACGCGGCCGTCCTCGCCGAGCAGCACGTTGCCCGGCTTGACGTCGCGGTGCATGATGCCGGCCTTGTGCGCGGCCTTCAGCGCGTTCAGCACGCCCAGGCCGATCTCGACCGCCTTCGCCGCCGACACCGGGCCGTCCTCGGCGATGGTGTCCTGCAACGACTTCGACGCCACGTACTCCATGACGATCCACGGATCGCCGTCGGTGCGCAGCACGTCGAAGATGCGGACCACGTTGACGTTGTTGAGGCGGGCGATCGCCCGCGCCTCACGCAGCGAGCGCTCGCGCATCTCGCGGCGCTCCTCCGGGGTGAGGCCGGGGGGCGGGACCAGTTCCTTGATGGCCACGTCCCGGTGCAGCACCTCGTCCCGCGCCTTCCAGACGCGGCCCATGCCGCCTTGACCGAGCGGCGTGAGAAGCCGGTACCGGTCGGCGACGAGTTGGGGGAGCGCGTTCGACATCGCAGAGAACCGTACCCGGCCGCTGCGACGCTCACACCGTCGGCACGCCACTGTACGGCGAAGGTCGAATTCGCGACGCGTACCCTGGGGTCATGTCTGCCGAGGAGCCGCTGTTCCGGATCGTCCGCGGCGTGCCCACCGCCGAGGAGCTGGCCGCTCTGGTCGGCGCGATCGTGGTGCGCACCCGCCCGGCCCCGGCCGCCGCGCCGGCCCCCGTGTCGCAG
>NZ_RCVK01000273.1:0-15588 GCF_003667485.1 Micromonospora sp. BL1 | reverse complement strand
GTACATGGCAGACCGCGCCGCACCCGCCGACCGCCCGCCCGACGGGCCGGGAATCAGGCCGGGACGCCGGTCGTTACATCCCCGGAGCCGCCAAGCAGGCCGACAGCGCCTGCCGATCCGGCCCCACCGCCGGGCAGCGCCCCCGGGAATGACCCCGGACCCCCGGTCGTTACATCCCCGAGCCGCCGGAGCAGGCCAACCCCCTGGCCGCCCGGGCGAGCCGCCGGCCCGACGCACGTACCGGGCCACCTGATCTTTCTTCGCGGCATCCCCCATCGCCGCGTACCCCCGACAGAGAGGCAACTGATCATGGCTACCACTCTGCTGCGCAAGACCGCTCTGACCGTCGCCGGTATCGCCGCCACCGCTGGTGGCATCGCCGGCCCCGCCATCGCCGCCCAGGCCACCCCGGCCGAGCGCGCCGCCCAGGTCGTCACCAACGACCGCAAGCACGGCGAGCGTGAGCTGGGCGTGCGCTACGAGGCGCAGCCGAACTTCTACTTCTGTGGCCCGGCCGCGGCCCGTAACGCGCTGAGCGTGCAGGGCAAGAACATCGACGTGCACGCCATGGCCGAGGAGATGGGCACCACCGAGGACGGCACCAACTCCATCAACGACATCACCCCGGTGCTGAACAAGGAGACCGGCAAGGACGTCTACAAGTCGACCGAGATCCCGGTGGACAAGGCCGGTGAGAAGGTTGAGAAGCTGCGCGCCGACGTGGTGCGCACGGTGGACGACGGCCGGGCCGTGGTGGCGAACATCGCCGGCACTGCGACCGACACCGACGGCAACACCCACTCGTTCGAGGGTGGCCACTACATCAGCGTGGTCGGCTACCGCGACGGCGGCAAGGTCGTGACGATCGCCGACTCGGCGAACCCGGACCAGGCCTCGTACCGGATGGACGTGGACGCCCTGGCGCACTGGATCGCCAGCCGCGGCTACAGCTCCTGACACATCGGCACAGCGAAGGGCCCGACCCCGAACGGGGTCGGGCCCTTCGGCGTCTCTCAGCCGCCGGAGTCGTCCAGCTCCGCGCCGTCCGGCGGGGTGTCGTCGTCGCGGCTGGCCAGCCAGCCGTCGGGCAGGAAGACCTTGCCCGGGGAGTTGGTGCGGCCACGCGGCTGGCCGAGGTTCTCCACCGGGAACGGTACGGCCGGGTCGAGCTTGCCGAGCAGGTCGTCGAGCTGGGCCAGGCTCTCGATCATGGCGAGCGAGCGGCGCAGCTCGCTGCCGATCGGGAAGCCCTTCAGGTACCAGGCGACGTGCTTGCGGAAGTCGGTGCAGCCGTCCCGCTCGCCCCGGGCCGGGTTGCGCGCGCCGGCCACGAACTGCTCCACCAGCAGCTCGGCGTGCCGGCGCATGGTCATCGCGACCTCGCCGAGGCTGGGCAGCCGCCGCGCGGGGCTCCCGTTGAACGCGGCCTCCAGGTCGGCGAACAGCCACGGCCGGCCCAGGCAGCCGCGCCCGATCACCACGCCGTCGACGCCGGTGTGCGCGACCATCCGCAGCGCGTCGTCGGCCTCCCAGATGTCGCCGTTGCCGAGCACCGGCACGTCGAGCGCGGCCTTGAGCGTGGCGATCGCGTCCCAGTCGGCGGTGCCGGAGTAGCGCTGCGCGGCCGTACGCCCGTGCAGGGCGACCGCCGCGACGCCCGCGTCCTGTGCCGCCAGCCCCGCCTCGACGTACGTCAGGTGGTCGTCGTCGATGCCCTTGCGCATCTTGACGGTGACCGGCACCCCGGCGGGTGACGCGGCGTCGACGGCGGCCTTGACCAGCCGGGCGAACAGCCGGCGGCGCCACGGCAGGGCCGAGCCGCCGCCCTTGCGGGTCACCTTGGGCACCGGGCAGCCGAAGTTGAGGTCGATGTGGTCGGCCAGGTCGCGCTCGACCACGATCCGTACGGCGGCGGCGGTGATCTCCGGGTCGGTGCCGTAGAGCTGGAGGCTGCGGGGCTGCTCCTCGGCGCCGAAGGCGATCATGCGCAGCGTCTTCGGGTTCCGCTCGACGAGCGCCCGGGTGGTGATCATCTCGCAGACGTAGATGCCGCCGCCCTGCTCGCGGCAGAGCCGGCGGAAGCCGACGTTGGTGATCCCGGCCATCGGCGCGAGCACCACCGGCGGCCACACCCGGTGCGGGCCGATGGTCAACGCGGGCAGGGTCGGGGCAGTCACCTGACCAGTGTAGGGAGGCGTTCTCGGGTATCGACGCCTACCGGGCGTCCACCCGCTGCGGCGCGGGCTTCGGCGCGGTCCCGGGCTCCCCCGCCGGCATGATCAGCAGCAGCGCGAGGACGCCCAGCCCGCCCGCCACGGCGCCGACGAACTGCACGACGCCGTAGCCGACCCCGGCGGCGAGCAACGTGAGGAAGACCGCCACGGAGATGGCCCCGGCCACGTGGGTGGTCGACTCGAACACCGCCGAGGCCGTTCCCTGGTCGCCAGGCGGCGCGTCACCGACACACACCCGGGTCAGCCCGACGTAGATCGGACCGGCGCTGAGCCCCCAGGCGACCAGGATCGTCGTCACGAGGATCAGCGGGCCGCCCGCACTGACCGCCACCAGCGCGAGCGTGACCGCGCACAGGGCCAGCGCCACCGCGACGACCCGCCGCGCGCCGAACCGGCGGATCAGCGCGCCCGCCGGAGCGGCGCTGACCAGCGCGCCGAGCAGCACCGGGGCCAGCACCAGCCCGGCGCCCGCCGGGGACAGGCCGTGGACCTCCTGGAGGTAGAGACTGCCCACGACCACCACCACCGCGTACGCGGCCGAGTGGGCGGCGAAGGCGAGGCAGCCGGCGACCAGCGGGCGCGACCGGAGCAGGGCCGGCCGGACCAGCGGGTCGGCCACCCGCCGCTCGACGCGCACCAGCAGGAACAGCAGCACTCCGGAGGCGGCGACCGCACCGAGCGCGAGCGGGTCCGGACCCGACTCGGCGATCCGGTTCGCGCCGAAGATCAGCGCGAGCAGCATGCCGGTGGCGAGGACCGCCCCGGCGAGGTCCAGCCGCTGCCGGCCGCCCGGTTCGGGCCGGCTCGCCGGCAGCAGCACCCGGGCCGCCACCATCGCCACCAGTCCGACCGGCACGGTGGCCAGGAAGACCCAGCGCCAACCCAGGTGCGAGGTGATCAGGCCGCCGACGATCGCCCCGGCCAGACCGGCCGTGTTCGCGGCGGCGGCGACCACCGCGAACACCCGGCTGCGCCACGGCTCGTCCGGGAAGAACGTGGCCGCCGACGCCAGTGTCGCCGGGATGGCGAGGGCCGCTCCGGCGCCCTGGAGCACCCGGCCGAGCAGCAGCGGGAGCAGCGCGGTCGCCAGCCCGGCCAGGGCCGAGCCGAGAGTGGCCAGGGCGAGGCTGACGACGATCAGCCGGCGTCGCCCCCACAGGTCGCAGAGCCGGCCCCCGAGCAGCAGCAGGCCGCCGATGCTCAGCGAGTACAGCGTCACGACCCACTGGAGGCGGCCCGGGCCGAGGCGGAACTCGGCACCGATGCGCGGCAGCGCGGTGGCCACCGCAAGGCTGTCGAACAGCACCAGGAACATGGCGCTGGCCAGGACCAGCGCGGTGGGCCATCGATGCGCCACCACCGCGGGCGCCGGGGTGGCGGACGGTCCGGTGGTCGCCTGCCGCATCTCGCCCCCCTCCGCTGCCGGTGAGGGATCTGCTACCCGGCGCTCCCGCCGGCTAACGACAACGGGCTCGCGGGATTCAGACACGTCGACCTGTCGTCCGGTCCGGGAGACGCGAAGAAGGGCGCCGTCGGCGACGGCGCCCTTCTCGGTGAGACGTCAGCAGCCGGGCAGGCGCTCGATCAGGTAGCGCTCGACCTGGTCCAGGGAGACGCGCTCCTGGGCCATGGTGTCCCGGTTCCGGACCGTGACCGCGTTGTCGTCGAGCGTGTCGAAGTCGACAGTGACGCAGAACGGCGTGCCGATCTCGTCCTGCCGGCGGTAGCGGCGGCCGATCGCCTGCGAGTCGTCGAACTCGACCACCCAGCGCTTGCGCAGGTCGGCGGCGAGTTGCTTGGCCTTCGGCGACAGCGCCTCGTTGCGCGACAGCGGCAGCACCGCGACCTTGACCGGGGCCAGCCGCGGGTCGAAGCGCATGACGGTGCGCTTGTCCACGCCGCCCTTGGTGTTCGGCGCCTCGTCCTCGTCGTACGCCTCCAGCAGGAACGCCAGCACCGCGCGAGTGAGGCCGGCGGCCGGCTCGATCACGTACGGGATCCAGCGCTCGCCCTTGCCCTGGTCGAAGTACGACAGGTCGACGCCGGAGTGCTTGCTGTGCGTGGACAGGTCGAAGTCGGTGCGGTTGGCGATGCCCTCCAGCTCGGCGAAGTCGGTGCCGCCGAACTGGAACCGGTACTCGATGTCGACGGTGCGCTTCGAGTAGTGGGAGAGCTTCTCCTTGGGGTGCTCGTAGAAGCGCAGGTTCTCCTCGGACAGGCCCAGGTCGAGGTACCAGTTCCAGCGCTCGGAGAGCCAGTACTCGTGCCACTGCTCGTCGGTGCCCGGCTCGACGAAGAACTCCATCTCCATCTGCTCGAACTCGCGGGTCCGGAAGATGAAGTTGCCCGGGGTGATCTCGTTGCGGAACGACTTGCCGGTCTGCGCGATGCCGAACGGCGGCTTCTTGCGGGCGACCGTCTCCACGTTCTTGTAGTTGACGAAGATGCCCTGGGCGGTCTCCGGGCGCAGGTAGTGCATGCCCTCGTCGCTCTCCACCGGGCCCAGGTAGGTCTTCATCAGGCCGTTGAACATCTTCGGCTCGGTGAAGGTGCCCTTGTTGCCGCAGTTGGGGCAGTTCAGCTCCGTCAGCGAGGTCAGCGGCTTGCCGTGCTTGGCCTCGTACGCCTCTTCCAGGTGGTCGGCCCGGAACCGCTTGTGGCAGGACTGGCACTCGGTCAGCGGGTCGACGAACTCGGCGATGTGGCCGCTGGCCTCCCAGACCTTGCGGGCCAGGATGACCGCCGAGTCGAGGCCGACGACGTCGTCGCGCTGCTGCACCATGGTCCGCCACCACTGCCGGCGGACGTTCTCCTTCAGCTCGACGCCGAGCGGACCGTAGTCCCACGCCGACCGGGTGCCCCCGTAGATCTCGCTGGAGGGAAAGACGAAACCCCGGCGCTTGGCGAGGCTGGTGACGGCGTCGATACGGTCGGCTGGCATGTTTCCTCCTACGCCGGCTGGCGGTCGGCGCGGTTGAGATGGATGGAACCGGGCTGTTCGGGACAACGGTACGACCGTGTCCGTCCCGAGCCCAGCAGAATACCGGGGGCCGGTCAGCTCACCCCGCAGACCTCCACGCCGCCCGTCTGCTGGTCCGCCGCCAGCGTCACGGTCTGCGCCTCCCGCCGGCCGCCGGCCAGCGTGACGTCCACCGGCACGGTGAGCGTGGTGAGGTCGACCTCGCCCACCCGGTAGCCGGAGATCTGCGGCTCGGTGGCCACCCGCCGCTCGAACTCCCGCCGGGGCTCGCGTCGGCGGATGTCGTCGCAGAGCGTGTCGTACGCCTTGGACCACTCCCGCGCCACGAGCGCCTGGTAGTAGTCGTTCGTGACCGCCCGGCCCTGCTCGCCGATCGCCTGGGCGTTGCTCACCGCCAGACCCACCACCGCCGCGCCGCCCCCGCCGCAGCAGATCAGCACGGCGAGCGCGCCCGCGCCGAGGCCGAGCCAGAGCCGGGTCCGCCCGCCCTCGGTGGGCGGGGCGGCGAACGGCGGCGCGGCGCCGGGCCCCTGCGGCGGCGCGGGCACCCCGGGGTCCGCCGGCAGCGCGGGCGGAACGGATGGCGGGGGTGGCGCGGCCGGTCCGGGAGCGGTCATACGCGCCAGGGTAGTGCCCCGGCACTCAGCGGTACGGACGTGCGGCACGATCGCTGGCGACGACGACGATCTCCCCCTCGGGGGCGGCGCCGGCGAGCGTCTCGTACGCCGACGGCTCGTCCACCGATCGGGCGAGCAGCGGCACGGCGGTGACCTTGACGTCGAATCCGCCGAGCGCCCGCCGGTACGCACCGACCGACTCCCACTCGGTGACCAGGAGCCAGTGGTCCGGATCGTCGAGCGCCCGCAGCAGTTCACCGCGCAGGTAGCCGGGGCGGGCGGCGAGCGCGGTCAGCGCGGCGTGCGCCGCACGGGTGAACTCGTCCACCGTTTCGGCTTCCACCACGAACCGGTTGGTGACCAGCACGGCGTTCCTCCTCGTAGAGTTTGTGGCATGCAGCGTACGCAGAGTCCCGTGCTGTCCCGGTTGGCACGGCTCAACCCGACGGCGGTGTTCCTGGCCGCGCTGGCCCTGGTGCTTGTCGGCCTGTTCGCGCCCGGCCCGGCGGGCGGCGTCCTGCTGCTCGTGCTGGCCGGCGGGCTGGTCTGGCTGATGTCGGTCACCTGGCCGGTGCAGGCCCCGGCGACCCGGATGCTCCGGCTGGTGATGTTGACCTTGTTGATCGCGGTGGCGCTGGCGAAGCTCATGGTCGGCTGACCTGACGAAGCCGAGCTGACCTGCGCTGACATGCAATCATGCGTTTTTGACAATAGTTTTCGTTGTCGCGGACAGTTGAGCCCATGACCGTTCGTGCACCGCGCCGCATCCTGACCGCCGCAGCCACCGCCCTGCTCGCCACCGCCGGCCTGACCGCCTGCGCGGACGGCACAGGCGGCGCGAGCGAGCCGGGCAGGGTCGACGTGGTGGCCGCGTTCTACCCGCTCCAGTTCCTGGCCGAGCGGATCGGCGGCGACACGGTCGCGGTCAGCAACCTCACCAAGCCGGGCGCCGAGCCGCACGACCTGGAACTCAACCCGCGGCAGGTCGGCCAGGTCGTCGACGCCGACGTGGTCGTCTACCTCAGCGGCTTCCAGCCGGCGGTGGACGAGGCGGTGGAGCAGAACGGCGGCGACCGCGCGTTCGACGTGGCGGGCGTGACGCCGCTGCTGGACGCCGCCGCCGGTGGCCACGACCACGACCACGAGGGCGAGGCCGGGCACGCCGAGGAGGGCGGCGGCAAGGACCCGCACGTCTGGCTCGACCCGACCCGGCTGGCCACCATCGGCGACAAGCTCGCCGAGCGGCTCGGCAAGGCCGACCCGGACCACGCCGCCGACTACACCGCCCGCGCCGGCGCGCTGCGCTCCGAGCTGACGAAGCTCGACACCGAGTACGCCGACGGCCTGCGCACCTGCCAGCGCCGGGAGATCGTGACCAGTCACACCGCGTTCGGCTACCTGACCGAGCGCTACCGGCTGGAGCAGATCGGCATCAGCGGGCTCACCCCGGAGTCCGAGCCGTCCCCGAAGCGCCTCGCCGAGGTCGCCGAGGAGGCCCGGGAGCACCAGGCCGGCACGATCTTCTTCGAGACGCTGGTCAGCCCGAAGGTCGCCGAGACCATCGCGCGTGAGGTCGGGGCGAAGACGGCGGTCCTGGACCCGCTGGAGGGCCCGCCCGCCGACGGCGACTACCTCTCCGCGATGCGCACCAACCTGCAGACCCTGCGAACCGCTCTGGACTGTTCATGACCCCACCCGTGATCGAGATCGCGCACGCCACGGTCGGCTACGACGGCCGCCCGGTGCTGCGTGACGTCTCGTTGACAGTGACCGCCTCAGAGGTGGTCGCCGTGCTCGGCGCCAACGGCTCCGGCAAGTCGACGCTCGTGCGCGCCGCGCTCGGCCTGGTGCCGGTCGGCGCCGGGTCGGTCGCCCTGTTCGGCACGCCGCAGCGCCGCTTCCGGCAGTGGCACCGCATCGGGTACGTGCCGCAGCGGCTCGGCGCGGGCAGCGGAGTGCCCGCGACCGTGCGCGAGGTGGTGGCGTCCGGGCGGCTGGCCCGCCGGGGCGTGCTGCGGCCCGCGGGGCGGGCGGACCGGGAGGCGGTGGCGGCGGCGCTGGAGGCGGTCGGGCTCGCCGACCGGGCCGGTGACCCGGTGTCCACGCTCTCCGGCGGCCAGCAGCAGCGCACCCTGATCGCCCGCGCGCTCGCCGGCGGGCCGGAGCTGCTGGTGCTCGACGAGCCGACCGCCGGGGTGGACGCGGCGAGCCAGGAGGCGTTCGCCGGGGCGCTGCGCACGTTCCGCGACGGCGGGGGCACCGTGCTGCTCGTCGCGCACGAGCTGGGCCCGCTGCGCCCGCTGATCAGCCGGGCAGTGGTGGTGCACCAGGGCGGGATCGCCCACGACGGCGCGGTGCCCGAACCGGCCGGCCACCACGCCGACCCGGACCACGAGCACGTGCACCCGCACTGCGACGAGGAGCCCGCCCGGCTCTGGACAGGCATCTGAGATGGATCTCTTCCAGTACGACTTCATGCTCCGCGCCCTGGTCGGCGCGCTGATCATCGGGCTGGCCGCCCCGGCGCTCGGCATCTACCTGGTGCAGCGCCGGCTGGCGCTGATCGGCGACGGGCTCGGGCACGTGGCGCTCACCGGCGTCGGCGCGGGACTGCTGCTCAACCGCTCCCCCGTGCTGGTGGCGGTGATCGCCGCGACGCTCGGCGCGGTGGTGATCGAGCTGGTCCGCGCGTACGGGCGCACCTCCGGTGACCTGGCGCTGGCGTTGCTGTTCTACGGCGGCATCGCCGGTGGCGTGATGCTGGTCGGGCTCTCCGACGCCAGCAGCGGGTCGCTCAACGCGTACCTGTTCGGGTCGCTGACCACCACCTCCCGGACCGACCTGATCACCATCGGCGTGCTCGGCGTGGTGCTGCTGGTGACCATGCTGGTGCTGCGCCCGGCGCTGTTCGCGGTGTGCCACGACGAGGAGTACGCCCGGGTGTCCGGCCTGCCGGTACGGGCGCTGAACCTGCTCATCGCGGTCGGCACCGCGGTCACCGTGACCATCGCCATGCGGGCGGTCGGGGTGCTGCTGATCAGCGCGCTGATGGTGGTGCCGGTCGCCACCGCGCAGCAGGTGACCCGGGGCTTCCGGTCGACCATGACGGCGGCCATGGCGCTGGGACTGTTCGCCGCCGGAGCCGGGGTGTGGGTGGCGGCCACCGCCGACACCGCGCCCGGCGCGTCGGTGGTGCTCGTGGCGATCGGCTCGTTCCTGCTGGTCGCGCTGGCGGCAGCCGGTGTGCGGGCGCTGCGGCGGCGGGTACGGGCCGACCGGGTCGCACCGCCGTCCGAGCCGGCCGAGCACGAGGTGCTGCTGCGGTGAGGCCCTACCCGCCGCCGCAGCTGGGATTGGTTACCGTTACAGGGTGACCGGCACGAACGGGTACGACGCCTTCGAGGGTGCGGGTGACCTGCTGCGCGCGCTCTCGGCCCCGATCCGGCTCGCGATCGTGAGCGAGCTGGCCGAGGGCGAACGCTGCGTGCACGAGCTGGTCGAGAAGCTCGGCGCGCCTCAGCCGCTGGTCTCCCAGCACCTGCGGGTGCTGCGGGGCGCCGGCGTGGTGCGCGGGTCGCGGCGCGGCCGGGAGATCGCGTACGCCCTGGTCGACGACCACGTCGCGCACATCGTGGCGGACGCCGTCAGTCACGCCGGCGAAGGGTCGCACTGAGCGGGAAATCGGCCAGGTGCCGACGCGCCCGCGCCGTGGGACGCTGTCCGGCGTGAAGATCTACGCCGACCGTTTTCCCACCGCCGTCCGCCAGTTCCTCACCGACCTGCTCGTGGTCGTCTGGGTGTACGCCGCGATCCGCTTCGCGCTGTGGCTGCACGACCTGGTCGAGAAGCTCGCCGTACCCGGGCAGAAGCTGGAGGGGGCCGGTGGTGGACTCGCCGACAACCTGGCCGACGCCGGCGGCAAGGTCGGCCGGGTGCCGATCGTCGGCGACGAGCTGACCGCGCCGTTCACCCGCGCCGCCGAGGCCGCCCGCTCGGTCGCCGAGGCGGGCCGCGACCAGCAGGAGCTGGTCGGGCAGCTCGCGCTCGCGCTGACCGTCGCGGTGCTGGTGTTCCCGCTCGGCCTGGTGTTGTTCGGCTGGCTGCCGCTGCGCCTGCGCTGGATGCGCCGGGCGGGCGCGGCGAAGGCCCTGGCCGGCGCACCGGCCGGGCGGGACCTGCTGGCGCTGCGCGCGCTGGCCGGTCAGCCGCTGTCGAAGCTGACCCGGATCGCGCCCGACGTCGCCGAGGCGTGGCGGCGCGGCGACGACGCGACAGTCGACGCGCTCGCCGCGCTGGAGCTGCGCGAACTGGGGCTGCGCGGCGGCCGGTAAGGTGTGCCGGTGCTGTACTTCCTGATCGTCGTCGCCGTGCTGCTGCTGGCGTACGCGGGCGTGCTGGTGAGTTTCGTCCGCAAGGGCCGCAAGATTCCGCCGTCGGCGTACCTGGTGCTGGCCGGGCTCAACGGCCTGATCCTGGCCGGCATCCTGGCCTGGGCGATCGCGCGCTGACCGCCGCGGCGGCCGTCCGGACGGGACGGCCGCCGGGGCGCTCCGGTCAGCCGGCGGGCGGGATGCGACGGCGGACGTCCTGCTCGGTGGACGGCCCCGGTTCCCAGCGGGCCACCCACGGCAGGTCGGCGGGCGGGGTGACGACGCCGTCCTCCACCGAGGCGTACCGGCCGGCGACGATCCGCTTGGCGGCGGCCACGTCGACCGAGTCGGTGTTCGACCACAGGCCGGTGAACAGCTCGTCGACACGCAGCCGCGCCTGCCGGCAGAACAGGTCGGCCAGCTCGACGTTCTCCGGGTGCGCGTCCCGCTCGGCGTAGGCCCGGACGCAGACCGCGCTCATCGCGAACAGCTCGGCGCCGATGTCCACCACCCGGCCGAGGAACGCCTGCTTGCGTTCCATCTTCCCCTGCCACCGGGACATCGCGTAGAACGTCGACCGGGCCAGCTTGCGGGAGGTCCGCTCGACGTGGCGCAGGTGCCCGGCCAGCGGTCCGAACTCCTGGTACGCCCCGGGCGTCTGCCCCTTGCCGACGGCGAGCGTGGGCAGCCATTTCGCGTAGAAGGCGCCGGCCCGCGCGCCCGCCCTGGCCTTGCGGCCCAGCCCGGCGTCGGGGTCGATGATGTCGCCCGCCACGGACAGGTGCGCGTCGACCGCCTCGCGGGCGATCAGCAGGTGCATGATCTCGGTGGAGCCCTCGAAGATCCGGTTGATCCGCAGGTCGCGCAGGAGCTGCTCGACGGCGGCCGGCCGTTCCCCCCGGGCGGCCAGCGAGTCGGCCGTCTCGTAGCCACGGCCACCGCGGATCTGGATCAGCTCGTCGGCGATCCGCCAGGCCATCTCGCTGGCGTACAGCTTGACCAGTGCCGCCTCGATCCGGATGTCGTTGCGGTCGTCGTCGGCGAGCATGCAGGACAGGTCGAGCATCGACTCCATGCCGTACGTGGTGGCCGCGATGAAGGACAGCTTCTTCGCCACCGCCTCGTGCTCGCCCACCGGGCGGCCCCACTGGACCCGGTCCGCCGCCCATTCCCGGGCCACGTTCAGCGCCCACTTGCCGGCGCCGACGCACATGGCCGGCAGCGAGAGCCGGCCGGTGTTCAACGTGGTCAGCGCGATCTTCAGGCCCTTGCCCTCGCCGCCGATCACGTTCTCCTTCGGCACGAACACGTCGTGGAACCGGGTGAGGCTGTTCTCCAGGCCGCGCAGCCCGACGAAGGAATTGCGCCGCTCGACGGTGATGCCGTCGCTGTCGCCCTCCACCACGAACGCGGTGATGCCGCCGCGCCGCCCCGCACCGGCCGGCACCCGGGCCATCACCACCAGCAGCGTGGCGAGCGTGCCGTTGGTGGCCCAGAGCTTTACCCCGTTGAGCCGGTAGCCGGTGCCGTCCGCCGTCGGCTCGGCGGTGGTGGCGAGCCGGGCCGGGTCGGAGCCGACGTCCGGCTCGGTGAGCAGGAACGCGGAGACCTCACCGGCGGCGAGCCGGGGCAGGAACCGTTCCTTCTGCTCGGGCGTGCCGAACATCTTCAGCGGCTGCGGCACGCCGATCGACTGGTGCGCGGAGAGCAGCGCGCTGACCGCCGGGTTCACCGAGCCGACGAGCATCAGCGCCCGGCAGTAGTGCAGGTTGCTCAGCCCGAGCCCGCCGTACCTCCGGTCGATCTTCATGCCGAACGTGCCGAGCCCGGCCAGGCCGTGGAACACCTCGTCGGGGATGCGCGCGTCCCGCTCGATCGCCTCGCCGTCCACGTCGGACGCCAGGTACGCGCGCAGCGCGCCGAGGAACTCGTCCGCGCGGGCCACTTCGGCCGGGTCGGGGCGGGGCCACGGGTCGATCAGGTCGAGCCGGAACCGGCCGAGGAACAACTCCTTGCCGAAGCTGGGCCGGTCCCAGGCCGACTCGCGGGCCGCCTCGGCGACCTGGCGGGCCTCCTTCTCGGAGACCTGGCCCGCCTCGGTGGGCAGCGGTCCCGCGCCGTCGGGTGACTCGGGCCGGCTGTTCTGTGTCGTGGTCACGGCTGCCTCCTCGCGGTCCGGCTGCGTCGACGCGTGCGACGAAAACGACGCTACCCCCGGGTGTTACCCAGGGGTAGCGCCGCGTGCACGCCCGATTTGGCGAACCGTCAGTCGGTGAGCGACTGAGGGTTGTCGTCCTCGTCGTCGATGTCGTCGTCACCCCAGTTGCGCCGGCTGAACGGCAGGATCGCCCAGAAGATCAGGAACCACAGGCCGGTGAGCGCGCTGAGCAGGAACGCGATCGGCCGGTCCAGCACGAAGTCGGTGACCAGCAGGACCGAGCTGACCATCGCGATCAGCATGAAGAACAGGCCGCCGGTGGCCATCCGGTGGGCGAACCGGACCAGCTCCGGCTTGCGGCCCTGCCGGAACAACGCCCGGTGGAACGCGACCGGAGAGATGATCATCGCGGCGGACGCGGCGGCGGTCAGCAGCGCCAGGATGTAGACGTCGCGCTGGAACTCGGTGGTCCGGCCGAACCCGTTGCTGAACGGCAGCGTCAGCAGGAAGGCGAAGAGGATCTGCACGCCGGTCTGCGCGACCCGCAGCTCCTGCAACAGATCGGCGAAGTTGCGCTGCCAGCGCTGCTTCTCGGATTCCTTGGACACTCGCGGACCTCCCCGGGAGACGGCACGGCCGGCGGGTGAACGCCCACCGGCAGGACCGCCTGTGCCCCGTACGGCTGATCACGAAACCGGTTCAGGATCCCCGGCGGATGCGGCCCGCGTACCGTGCCTCCAGCTCGGCGTTGTGCTCGTCGCCGCCGGTGATGTTCGCGGACAGGTAGACCGGCGGGCGCTGCCCCGCCGCGACCAGCCGGGCCACCACCTCGGCGACGATCTGCTGGGCGAGCAGCGCCGCCGTGATCGAGGAGACCGCGCCGACCGCGCCGCCGCCGGGCAGCGGCAGCGTGGCGTCGCCGTACGGGGCGCCGTTGTCCAGCACCACGTCGGCGAAGTCGGCGAGCTTGCGGCCGGACGGGTGCCGCGACGTCATCCGGGCCGAGTGCTGCGCCGAGGTGATCGCCACCAGGCCGTGCCCGCGTTCCTTCACGACGGACGCGAACTCGACCATCGCCCCGTTCACGCCCGAGTTCGAGGCCAGCACGAACACGTCCTGCGGCCGGATCGGCGCCAGCTCGTAGAGGCGGTGCGCCACCGCCGGGTCGCGTTCCAGCTTCGGGCCGAGCACGTCGGCCGGGTCGCCGCCGACCAGCACCAGGTCACGCAGCGCGATCCGGTTGGTGGGCACCAGCCCGCCGGCCCGCCCGGCGATCTCCATGGCCAGCGCCTCGGAGTGCCCGGTGCCGAACGCGTGCACCACGCCGTCGGCCCGCAGCGCCGCCGCGATCAGGTCGGCCGCGTCGGCCACGTTCTGTCGCTGCTCGGCCGCGACCCGGCCGATCGTCTCGGTCACCACCGCCAGGTACGCGTCGGCGCTCACCGTCATACTTCCTCCGTTCCTGCGCACCGGGCGAGGATCGCCTCGGCCAGCGGGCCGGGCGCCTCGTCCGGGATCCAGTGACTGACCCCGGGCAGCACCACGAACCGGTAGTCACCCGTGACGTGCGCGGCGCACGCCTGCGCGGCCGTCCGGCCGATCGCCACGTCCTTGTCGCTCCAGACGAACGTGGTGGGCACCCCGACCGGGGCGACCGCCTTCATGTCCGTCCCGGTCATCGCGCGGTACCAGTTCAGCGCCGCCGTCAACGCCCCCGGCTCGCGCATAGGCTCGGCGTACCGGGCCACCTCGCTGGCGCCGCCCACCCCGCTCAGCAGCTTGCGCAGCGTGGCGCCGTTCCACGCCAGCAGCACCTTCTCCGCCGTACCGGGCTTGCGGAACAACGCGATGTAGGCGGACTTGACCTTCTGCCGTGGGTCGGTGGCGAGCGCGTGGCCCATGGCGGCCGGGTGCGGCACCGACACCGCGGTCAACGTCCGGACCCGCTCCGGGTGCGCCGCCGCCAGGCCCCACGCCACGATCGCGCCCCAGTCGTGGCCCACCACGTGCGCGCGGGTCACCCCGAGCGCGTCCAGCACCGCCGCCGCGTCGGCCACCAGCTCCGGAATCCGGTACGCCCCGACGTCCGCCGGACGCGCGCCGGGCGAGTAGCCGCGCTGGTCGAGCGCGTACGTGCGCAGCCCGGCCGCGTGCAGGGCGGGCGTCACCGCGTCCCACTCGCCGGAGTGCTGCGGGAAGCCGTGCAGCAGCAGGACGGGATCACCGCCCTCGGGGCCGCCGGCGCGTACCTCGAACGTCAGTCCCCGCGCATCCACCAGCATGATCGCCACCATACCGACACTCGCCCTGCTGGGCCGGGGGCCGTCGTCGGTGCTAGCGTCTGCGACGAGACAACTTCACATCCGACAGGGGAGCGCACAGCGCTGAGAGTGCGGGCCGGTGCCCGCAGACCCTCGAACCTGATCTGGGTAATGCCAGCGCAGGGAGTTCGGTCGACCTCCAGCCGCGTCGCCGTCCGGTGACCACCGGGCGCGGCGTGCGTCTTCTCCTGGTTCACCTCGACGAACTGGGAGCCAACCATGAACCGTACCGACAGCAACCGCTGGCGTACCGTCGACATCGTCGTCGCCTCGGTCATCGCCGTAGCCTTCGGCGTCATCTTCTGGGCCTGGGGGCTGCTCTGGGGCGCCACGGATGCCGCCTTCGCGTTCTTCCCGCCCGCGCAGACACTCATCTACGGCGTCTGGCTGGTGCCGGCCGTGCTCGGCGGGCTGATCATCCGCAAGCCCGGCGCCTCGCTCTACTGCGAGCTACTGGCGGCGATCATCTCGGCGCTGCTGGGCAGCCAGTGGGGCGGCATCGTCATCGTCCAGGGCCTCATGCAGGGTCTCGGCGCCGAGCTGGCCTTCGCGGCGTTCCGCTACCGCGCGTACCGGCTGCCGATCGGCCTGCTGGCCGGCGCGCTGACCGGCCTGACCGCCGCGATCTTCGACTTCGTCTACTGGAACAAGGCATACGACCTGGTCGACTACCGACTGCCCTACGCCCTGCTGACCATCGTGAGCGCCACGGTGATCGCCGGCGCCGGGGGGTGGTTCCTCACCCGCGCGCTGGCGAACACCGGCGTACTGGACCGTTTCCCCGCCGGCCGCGACCGAGCCTTGATCTGAGGCCTCACCCCCCGCCCGGTGATCAAGGAGTTTGCGTCCGCCGGGCACGGTTCTCCGGACGCGAACTCCTTGATCACGCAGGCTGGGCCGGGAAAGGG
>NZ_RCVK01000332.1:0-15595 GCF_003667485.1 Micromonospora sp. BL1 | reverse complement strand
GGTCAGCGGGTTGTGGACTCCTTGCGGGCCTGGTCGGCCAAGTGGGTCGGCATGGGCTCGTGGCGGGCGAACTCGCGCCGGAACGTGCCGGTGCCGGCCGTCATCGAGCGCAGCTCGACGGCGTACCGCAGCAACTCAGTCGCGGGCACCTCGGCGCGGACCAGCGTGCGGCCCTCGGCGTCCGGGTCCGGCTCGGTGCCGAGCACCCGGCCGCGCCGCCCGGACAGGTCGCCCATCACCGCGCCGACCGACGCGTCGGGCACCCGTACGGTGATCTCGTCGACCGGTTCCAGCAGCGCCGGCTGGCCCTTCTCGGCGGCGTCGCGCAGCGCCAGCGCGCCGGCGGTCTGGAACGCCGCGTCGGAGGAGTCGACGCTGTGCGCCTTTCCGTCGACGAGCGTCACCCGCAGGTCCACCACCGGGTAGCCGGCGACCAGGCCGCGTTCCATCTGCGCCCGGACGCCCTTCTCCACCGACGGGATGTAGTTGTGCGGGACCGCGCCGCCGACCACCCGGTCGACGAACTCGAAGCCGGCGCCCCGGGGCAGCGGCTCCACCTCGATGTCGCAGACCGCGTACTGGCCGTGGCCGCCGGACTGCTTGACGTGCCGGCCGTGCCCGCGCGCGGCGGCGGTGAACGTCTCGCGCAGCGGCACCCGGACCGGCTCGGTGTCCAGCTCGACGCCGCCGCCGCGCAGCCGGTCGAGCACCACGTCGGCGTGCGCCTCGCCCATGCACCAGAGCACCAGCTGGTGGGTCTCCGCGTTGCGTTCGAGCCGCAGCGTCGGGTCGCCGGCGACCAGCCGGGACAGGTTGCGGGCCAGCGCGTCCTCGTCGGCCCGGCTGCGCGCCACGATCGCCACCGGCAGCAGCGGCTCCGGCATCTCCCAGGGCGCGATGAGCAGCGGGTCGTCCTTGGCCGAGATGGTGTCGCCGGTCTCGGCGCTGCCGGACTTGGTGATCGCGCACAGGTCACCGGCGACGCAGGCGGGCACCTCGCGCAGCGTCGCGCCGAGCGGACTGTAGACGTGGCCGACCCGCTCGTCGGCGTCGTGGTCCGGGTGGCCGCGCTCGGCCATGCCGTGGCCGGACACGTGGATCACCTGGTCGGGGCGGAGCGTGCCGGAGAAGACGCGGACCAGCGAGACCCGCCCGACGTGCCGGTCGACTGTCGTCTTGACCACCTCGGCGACGAGCGGGCCGTCCGGGTCGCAGGTCAGCGGCGGGCGGGGCGAGCCGTCCACGCCGGTCACCGCGGGCAGGTCGTGCTCCAGCGGCGACGGGAACGCCGCGACCAGGCCGTCGAGCAGCGCGTCCAGGCCGACGCCGGTCTCCGCGCAGACCGGCACCACGGGGTAGAAGTGGCCGCGGGCGACGGCCGTCTCCAGGTCGGTGATCAGCACCTCGGGGTCGATCTCCTCACCGCCGAGGTAGCGGTCCATCAGGGTCTCGTCCTCGCTCTCCGCGATGATCCCCTCGATCAGCTCGTCGCGGGACTCCTGGATGGCCGGCAGGTGCTCCGGGTCCGGCTCGCGCACCGCCGCCGGCAGCCCGTCGGAGTAGTCGTACACCCGGCGGGTGATCAGCCCCATCAGGCCGGCCACCGACTCGCCGTCGTCGCCGAGCATGGGCAGGTAGAGCGGGAGCACGTTGTCGCCGAAGACGCGCTGGCACAGCGCCACCGCCTCGTCGAAGTCGGCGCGCGGGTGGTCCAGCCGGGAGACGGCGACCGCCCGGGGCATGTCGACGGCGGCGCACTCCTCCCAGAGGGCGGCGGTGGCGGCGTCCATCCCGTCGACGGCGGAGACCACGAACAGCGCCGCGTCGGCGGCCCGCAGACCGGCGCGCAGCTCGCCGACGAAGTCGCCGTACCCCGGGGTGTCCAGCAGGTTGACCTTGACGTCGCGGTGCATCAGCGGGGCGCAGGCCAGGCTCACCGAGCGCTGCTGGCGTACGGCGGCGGGGTCGTGGTCGCAGACGGTGGTGCCCTCGGTGACGGCGCCGGCCCGGCCGATCGTGCCACCGGCGGCCAGCAGCGCCTCGACGAGTGTCGTCTTGCCGGCGCCGGAGTGCCCGACGAGCACCACGTTGCGAACCCTGCCGGGCTCGGTCACCACCGGCGCGCCGCCGGTGACACCCTTCTCGTTCTTCTGCGCCATCGCGGCGCACCTCCCTCAACCGGTGGTGGTGGCGACCGCCGCGGGCGACGGGGGAGCGGACCCGGGACGGGCGCCGCGGCGATATCTTCCGGTGATCTCCTGCTGGACGGGAACGCGGACCGGTGATCCGGTGAACTGGCTCACCTCCTGGCTCGATCTCACACCCGCACGGGTGCCCGCACAAGGGCCGCCGGGCGGGTCGTACGCCCGGCTGTGTCCCCGGCGGTTGCGGGCCGTTATCGTGGGACCGCCATGGCGAAGATCTTCCAAGTGACGGCCCGCGCGGGCATGACCCGCGTCGTGGAGCCGATCGCCCGCGCGCTGCTGCGTGCGGGCGTGTCCCCCAATGCGGTCACCGTGACCGGAACCGTCGGCGTGCTCGTCGGCGCGCTCGGCTTCGGCGCGCGCGGCCATCTGGTCGCCGGCGCGCTGATCGTCACGGTCTTCGCTCTCACCGACCTGCTCGACGGCACGATGGCGCGGATGAGCGGCGGGTCCACCCGGTTCGGGGCGTTCCTCGACTCGAGCATGGACCGGGTCGCCGACAGCGCGGTGTTCGGCGCGGTCGCGTACTGGCTGGCCACCGAGCACGACTACTCGGGCGTGGCGGCGGCGCTGATCTGCCTGGCCGCGGGCGGGCTGGTCTCCTACGTCAAGGCCCGCGCCGAGGGCCTCGGGATGACCTGCAACGTGGGCATCGCCGAGCGCACCGAGCGGCTGCTCATCGTCGGCGTCGGTGGTCTGCTCACCGGCGTCGGCGTCGATCCGGCGCTGGAGATCGCGCTCTGGCTGCTCGCCGCCGTCTCGATCTTCACGGTGGGTCAGCGGATGGCCCACGTGTACCGCCAGGCCCAGCGGGTCGGCGCCGAGTGAACCTGACCGAGGCTGGCTTCGTCGCGGGCTGGCGCCTGGTCCGGGCGCTGCCCCGGCCCGTCGCGGCGGCGGCCTTCCGGATGGGCGCCGACCGCGCCCACCGCAAGGACGGCGGGGGTACGCGCCGGCTGCGCGCCAACCTGCGCCGGGTGGTCGGCCCGGAGATGCCGGACGCGGAACTGGACGCGCTGGTGCGCGACGGGCTGCGCTCGTACGCCCGCTACTGGATGGAGGCGTTCCGGCTGCCCGGCCTCAGCCGCACGGACATCCTCGCCGGGTTCCGCCTCGACGGGCAGGAACTGCTCGCCGCCGACGTGGCGGCCGGGCGGGGCGCCGTGGTGGCGCTGCCGCACGCCGGCAACTGGGACGCCGCGGGCGCCTGGGTGGCGGCCACCGGCTGGCCGATGACCACGGTGGCGGAGCGGCTGCCGGACGGCGTCTACGAGCGGTTCGTCGGGTTCCGGGAAGGGCTGGGCATGGAGATCCTGCCCAACACCGGCGGCCCGCGTCCCGCGTTCGACGTGCTGGTGGACCGGCTGCGCGCCGGTCACGTGGTGCCCCTGCTCGCCGACCGGGACCTGTCCGCGCGGGGCGTGGAGGTGGACTTCTTCGGCGGCCGGACCCGGATGCCGGCCGGTCCCGCGCTGCTGGCGATCCGTACCGGCGCCCCGCTGTACGTGGCCTCGATGTGGTACGAACCGGACGCGGCGTGCGCCTCGATCGAGGGCCCGCTGCCGCTGCCGGACCCGGACAGCGCGCCGCTCGACGCGCGGGTGCGCACGGTGACGCAGCGGATTGCCGACGGTCTGGCGGCGGGCATCGCCCGGCATCCGCAAGACTGGCACATGTTGCAGCGGATGTGGCTGGACCAGGGCCGGGACGGTACGCCCACGTCGGCGCAGCCACCGGCCACCACCGGGACGGTCTAGGGGGCGCAGTGCGTATCGGCATCGTGTGCCCGTACTCGTTCGACGTGCCGGGCGGCGTGCAGAACCACGTCATGGACCTGGCCGAGGCGCTGCTCGGGCTCGGCCACGAGGTGAGCGTCCTGGCGCCCGCCGACGAGGACTCGGCGCTGCCGCCGTACGTGGTGTCGGCGGGCCGGGCGGTGCCGCTGCCGTACAACGGTTCGGTGGCCCGGATCGCGTTCGGCCCGGTCTCCGTCGCCCGGGTGCGGCGCTGGATCACCCGCGGCGACTTCGACGTGCTGCACGTGCACGAGCCGCTGACGCCGAGCCTGTCGATGCTGGCTGTGCTCTGCGCCCGCGGCCCGGTGGTGGCGACCTTCCACACCGCGATGACCCGCTCCCGGGTGATGTCGGCCGCGCAGGGCGTGCTCCAGATCGTGCTGGAGCGGATCACCGCCCGGATCGCGGTCAGCGCGCTGGCCCGCAAGGTGCAGGTCGAGCACATGGACGGCGGCGCGGTGGAGATCCCGAACGGGGTGGCGGTGGCGAAGTTCGCCGGGGTGCCGCCGCTGCCGGGCTGGCCGGGGGAGTGCGCCCCGGGCACCGGCGGCACGCTGGGGTTCCTGGGCCGTTTCACCGAGCCGCGCAAGGGCTTCCCGATCCTGCGGGACGCGTTCGTCGCGCTGGCGGCGCACCGGCCCGGGCTGCGCCTGCTGGTCGCCGGGCCGGGCGACGCCGACGAGCTGTACGGGCGGTTCCCGGCCGGCCTGCGTGACCGGGTCACGTTCCTCGGCCTGGTCTCCGAGGCGGACAAGGCACGCATGCTGCGCAGCGTGCACCTCTACGTCGCACCGAACACCGGAGGGGAGTCCTTCGGGATGATCCTCACCGAGGCGCTCGCCGCCGGCACCACGGTGGTCGCAAGCGACCTGGACGCGTTCCGCCGGGTGCTCGACGGCGGGCGGGCCGGACGGCTGTTCCCGACCGGCGACGCAGTGGCACTGGGCGCCGCGCTGTCCGAACTGCTCGACGACGACGGCCGCCGCGCCGGGCTCACCGCCTGCGGCGACCAGGTGGTGGCGAATTTCGACTGGCCCGTGGTTGCCCGCCGCGTTCTGGAGGTATACGCAGCCGCGATCGAGGCCACCGACGGCCGGGTCATGGACCAGGAGTGGGCGGGTCTGGGCTGACCGCTGTGGCCGCTGCGGCCGCTGTGACGAGCGCGTCGACCGGTGCACCGCGCCGGCCGGCCGGGATGAGGAGCAGCACTACGATGCCGGGCATGTGGTGGGTGGTGGGCGCGGTCGCGGTGCTCGGGCTGCTCTCGGCGTACCTGATCTGGACCTCCGGCCGCGTGCAGCGGCTGCAGGTCCGCGCGGACTCGGCGGCCCGCGCGCTCGACGCGCACCTGCTGCGCCGCGCGGCCGCCGCCGCGGTCCTGGCCGAGCAGCGGTACGGCGTGGAGCTGTACGCCGCCGCCCGGATCGCGCTGGACGCCGCTCCGGAGGAGCGCGAGGCGGCCGAGAACGACCTGACCCGGCAGTTGCGCGGGGTGCGGCTGGACCCGGACGACCCGGCGTGCGCGGCGGTGATCGCGGCCAGCCGGCGGCTGGCGCTGGCCCGGCAGGTGCACACCGACCTGGTCCGGGACGCCCGCTCGGCGCGGGGGCGTCCGGTGGTACGGCTGTTCCGGATGGGGCGCGGCCGGGAGTGGCCGCGCTACTTCGACATCGACGATCCCACGCTGGCCTCGCACGCGGACGTGACCACCGGCTGATCGCCACCGGCCGTGACGGGGGCCACACGGCAGGCCACCGGGGGTTCGATTGGCGCTCGGATCGGCGTCGCGCCGGTCGTAGCATTCCTGCGCAGTCACCTCCCGAGCACGCCGAGGAGCGATGTCCCGTGTCTGAATCCGCAGCCCCGACCACCGCCACCGCCGTCGGCACCGCCCGCGTCAAGCGCGGCATGGCCGAGATGCTCAAGGGCGGTGTGATCATGGACGTGGTCACCCCCGAGCAGGCGAAGATCGCCGAGGACGCCGGCGCTGTCGCCGTGATGGCCCTGGAGCGCGTACCGGCCGACATCCGCGCGCAGGGCGGCGTGTCCCGGATGAGCGACCCGGACATGATCGACGGCATCATCGCGGCCGTCTCGATCCCGGTGATGGCCAAGGCCCGCATCGGCCACTTCGTCGAGGCGCAGATCCTCCAGGCGCTCGGCGTCGACTACGTCGACGAGTCCGAGGTGCTGACCCCGGCCGACTACGCCAACCACATCGACAAGTGGGCGTTCACCGTGCCGTTCGTGTGCGGGGCGACGAACCTGGGCGAGGCGTTGCGCCGGATCACCGAGGGCGCCGCGATGATCCGCTCGAAGGGCGAGGCGGGCACCGGGGACGTCTCCAACGCGACCACGCACATGCGCAAGATCCGGCAGGAGATCCGCCGCCTCCAGTCGCTGCCCGACGACGAGCTGTACGTCGCGGCCAAGGAGCTCCAGGCCCCGTACGAGCTGGTCAAGGAGGTCGCCGAGCAGGGCAAGCTGCCGGTCGTGCTGTTCACCGCCGGCGGCATCGCGACCCCTGCGGACGCGGCCATGATGATGCAGCTCGGCGCCGAGGGCGTCTTCGTCGGCTCGGGCATCTTCAAGTCCGGCAACCCGGCCCAGCGGGCCGCCGCGATCGTCAAGGCGACCACGTTCCACGACGACCCGGACGTGCTCGCCAAGGTCTCCCGCGGCCTCGGCGAGGCGATGGTCGGCATCAACGTCGACGAGATCCCCCAGCCGCACCGGCTCGCCGAGCGCGGCTGGTGAGCCGGGCGTGACGGGACCCGTGATCGGCGTGCTCGCCCTCCAGGGCGACGTACGCGAGCACGTCGCCGCGCTGGCCGGTGCGGGCGCGGACGCCCGGCCGGTGCGGCGGCCGGGCGAGCTGGACGCGGTCGACGGCCTGGTGGTGCCCGGCGGCGAGTCGACCACGATCAGCAAGCTGGTGGACATCTTCGAGATGCGCGAGCCGATCGACAAGCGGATCGCCGCCGGCATGCCGGTCTACGGCTCCTGCGCCGGCCTGATCATGCTGGCGGCCGAGGTGCTGGACGGCCGCCCCGACCAGCGCGGTTTCGCCGGCGTCGACATGACGGTGCGGCGCAACGCGTTCGGCCGCCAGGTCGACTCGTTCGAGGCGCCGGTGGCGCTCAGCGGCGTCGACGGCGGCCCGTTCCACGCGGTGTTCATCAGGGCGCCCTGGGTGGAGCGCGTCGGCCCGGACGTGGAGGTGCTCGGCCGGGTGACCGAGGGTCCGGCCGCGGACCGGATCGTCGCGGTGCGGCAGGGCAACCTGCTGGCCACGTCGTTCCACCCCGAGCTGACCGGCGACCTGCGGCTGCACCGCCACTTCGTGGAGCTGGTCCGGGCCGCTTCCTGAGCGGCCGGTCCGTCCCCGGTTGTGCCGGTTCGGGTGGGCCGGGACGGGCCGCTGCCGTGCGGCGCGTGACAGTGCCCCGGCTCCCGCCGGTAGGATTGCGGAGATTCGGCAGGGCCATCAGCCCGCCGCGGCTCCCAGCGAAGATCACGGCACCTCGACGTGCGCCGCCTTGGGAGCGGGGCGTGTGCGGTGCGGTCGATGCAGACGGCGGGTAGCAACGGAGGTAACAGATGTCCGGCCACTCAAAGTGGGCGACGACCAAGCACAAGAAGGCGGTCATCGACGCCAAGCGCGGCAAGATGTTCGCCAAGCTGATCAAGAACGTCGAGGTGGCGGCCCGTACCGGCGGCGGCGACCCGGCCGGCAACCCGACTCTCTACGACGCCATCCAGAAGGCGAAGAAGAACTCGGTCCCGAACGACAACATCGACCGCGCGGTCAAGCGCGGCTCCGGCCTGGAGGCCGGCGGCGCCGACTGGCAGACGATCATGTACGAGGGTTACGGCCCGAACGGCGTGGCGATGCTGATCGAGTGCCTCACCGACAACCGCAACCGTGCCGCCACCGAGGTGCGTACCGCGCTGACCCGCAACGGCGGCTCGCTGGCCGACGCGGGCTCGGTGTCGTACATGTTCTCCCGCAAGGGCGTGGTGATCGTCCCCAAGGGCGGCACGACCGAGGACGACGTGATGATGGCGGTGCTCGACGCCGGCGCCGAGGAGGTCAACGACCTCGGTGAGGCGTACGAGGTGGTCTCCGAGCCGGGTGACCTGATCGCGGTCCGCACCGCGCTGCAGGACGCCGGCATCGAGTACGAATCGGCCGAGTCCTCCCTCATCCCCAGCGTGAACGTGCCGCTGGACGAGGAGGGCGCGCGCAAGATCTTCAAGCTGATCGACGTCCTGGAGGACTGCGACGACGTGCAGAACGTCTACGCCAACTTCGACGTCTCCGACGAGGTGATGGCCGCCGTCGGCTGACCCCGGCCCGAACGCGCCGAGCGCCGGCACCCCGCTACGGGGTGGCCGGCGCTCGGCGTATCGCCCGGTCAGCCGATCGGCTCGCGCTGCCGCCACGCCGCCCGCACCGAGGTCCGCCCGTTGGTGCGCAGCAGCGAGCCCTCGTAGACGCGCGCCCCGGCCAGCAGGAACCCGGCCGCCGCGAGCAGCAGCAGCGCCAGCGACACGAACGGCTCCCACGTCGCCGCGTCGCCGGTGAACAGCCGCACCGGCATCGCGGTGGGCGAGGAGATCGGCAGGTACGACAGGATCCGCATCGCGGCGGCGTTGTCGTTGAGGAACACCACGGCGAAGAACGGCGCCATCACCGCGAGCTGCACCGGCGTGGACGCCCCGGCGATGTCCTCCTGCCGGTTCACCAGCGCCCCGGCGGCCGCCCACATCGCCGCGAGCAGCAGGAAGCCGCACAGGAAGAACGGCACGAACCAGCCGACCGCCGGCGCGATCAGGCCCAGCAGGTCACCGCCGCCGGTCAGGCGCATCCCGATCAGCGCGGCGGCCGCGATCAGGGTGATCTGCCCCAGCGCCAGCGCGCCCGCGGCGAGGATCTTGCCGGCCAGCAGCGCCCGGGCCGGCACGGCGGCGACCAGGATCTCCACGATCCGGGTCTGCTTCTCCTCGGTGACGCTCTGCGCGATCTGCAACCCGAACGTCTGCGACATGAAGAAGAAGACGAACGCGAACGCGAACGGCACCAGGTAGGCGACGAGCGGGTCCACCGCGTCCGGGTCCAGCAGCTTCACCTGCGGTGCCGCGCTGAGCGCGGAGACCACGTCGTCCGGGGCCCGCTCGTCGGCGACCACGACCGGACCGGTCACCACCGCGGCGTCCGCGTCGCCGTCGCGTACCGCCTGCTCGGCGGCACCGTCGTCGGCGACCAGCACGACGTCCAGCCCGGCCGCGCGCAGCGGTGCGGCGCCGGCGGCGGTCACCGCCACTGTGGACGGGCCGCTGCTCAGCATCGCCGGCACCACTGTGGCGACGACGGCGAGCAGCAGGAAGATCAGCGTGCTGTAGAGGAACGTCTTGTCGCGGACCTTGACCTTGACCTCGCGGGCGGCGACCAGCCGGGCAGCCTGGAACGTGTTCACTGGTTGACCTCTCGGAAGATCTCGGCGAGGGACGGGGTGACCGGGCCGAAGGCGCGCACCGAACCGCGGGCCAGCGCCGCGCGCAGCACCGACTGGTCGTCGGCGGGCGGGTCCACCTCGAACACGGCGCGCGCGCCGTCGAGGTCGACCAGCCGCACGCCGGGCTGGTCCCGCAGCCAGCCGGCGTCGCCGTCGACCACGAGCGAGAACCGGGGCAGCGTGTACGCGGCGCGCAGCTCCTCGCGGGCGCCGGCGGCCCGGATCGTGCCGCCCGCGATGAGCACCAGGTCGTCGCAGAGCCGCTCCACCACGTCGAGCTGGTGGCTGGAGAACAACACCGGCGCGCCGGCGGCGGCGCGTTCCCGCAGCACGGCGACCACCATGTCGACGGCGAGCGGATCGAGCCCGGAGAACGGCTCGTCCAGGATCAGCACCTCCGGGTCGTGCACAAGCGCGGCGGCGATCTGCGCGCGCTGCTGGTTGCCGAGCGACAGCGTCTCCAGCAGGTCGTCGGCCCGCTCGCCGAGTCCGACCCGCTCCAGCAGCGCGTCGGTACGCCGGCGTGCCCCGGCGGCGTCCAGCCCGTACAGGCGGCCGAGGTGGACCACCTGCTCGCGGGGCGTCATCTTCGGGTAGAGGCCGCGTTCCTCGGGCATGTAGCCGAACCGGGCCCGGGCCTCGCGGCTGAGCGGCTGCCCCCGCCACGTCACCTGGCCCGCGTCCGGGGCGAGCACGCCGAGGATGATTCGCATGGTGGTGGTCTTGCCGGCGCCGTTGCCGCCGACGAATCCGGTCATGCGCCCGGCGGTCACGTCGAAGGAGACGTCTTTGAGCACCTGACGGCCGCCGAAGCTGCGGTCGACGCCGTCGAGGCGGAGCACGCTGGTCATGTTCCCGACGCTACGGCCGGTCCTCACCCCCGTCGTCCCACCACGGAGCGATCACGGGGTCCGTCGCACGGCGGACGGGCGTCATCCGCCGGGTCGCACCACCCCGTGCTCGTACGCGAACACCACCGCCTGCACCCGGTCGCGCAGCCCGAGCTTGGCCAGCACGCGGCTGACGTGGGTCTTCACCGTCGCCTCGCCGACGCGCAGGGCGTCCGCGATCTCGGCGTTGCTCGCACCGCTCGCGACCAGCTCCAGCACCTCCCGCTCACGCGGGGTCAGATCCGCCGTCGCCGCGTCGTGGCGGGGGTCCGGCGGCGCCGCGCCGGGCCGGGCGAACGTGGAGATCACCCGCCGGGTGAGCGCCGGCGCGATGAGTCCCTCGCCGCGCGCCACCACCCGGACCGCCTCGATCAGATCCTCCGGCGTGCCGTTCTTGAGCAGGAAGCCGCTCGCCCCGGCGCGCAGCGCGGCGAACAGGTAGTCGTCCCTGTCGAACGTGGTGAGGATGAGCACCGCCGGGCCGCCCGGCGTCGCGTCGCCGGTGATCCGGCGGGTGGCCTCCAGCCCGTCGAGGACCGGCATCTCCACGTCCATCAGCACCACGTCCGGCCGCAGCGCGGACGCCATCGACACGGCGCGCTGCCCGTCGGCGGCCTCGCCGACCACCTCGATGTCGTCCTCGACTTCGAGGATCACCCGGAACCCGGTCCGGACCAGGTGCTGGTCGTCGACGAGCAGCACCCGCACCGGCGCGCTCACGCGGCCCGCCCGGCCGCCTCGACCGGCAGCGGCATGCGGGCCCGGACCCGGAACCCGCCGCCGGGACGCGGCCCGGCCTCCACCTCACCGCCGTGCGCGGCGACCCGCTCCCGCATGCCGATCAGGCCCAGCCCGGCCCCGGCCGCCGGTACGCCGCCCTGTCCGTCGTCGCTCACGTCGATCTCCAGTTCCCTCGCCAGATAGCGGATCCGCACGTCCAGCGTGGTGGCGTGGGCGTGCTTGACCACGTTCGTCACCGCCTCCTGCACGATCCGGTACGCCGCCTGCGACACCGAGCGGGGCAGCGGCGCCGGTTCCCCGTACACCCCGAGTTCGGCCCGCAGCCCGGTGTCCCGGGCCCGGTCGACGAGCGCGGCGACCTGGTCGATGCCGGCGGTGTCCTCCGGGGCGGCGGCCGCGCCGGCCGCGGCGTCCGGATCGCGCAGCACGCCGAGCATCCGGCGCAGCTCGTCGACCGACGTGCGGGCCGTCTCCTCGATCGCGGCCAGGGCGGTCCGCGCCTTGTCCCGGTCCCGGTCGAACACGCGCCGGCACGCGGCGGCCTGCACGCCCATCACCGACACGTGGTGGGCGACCACGTCGTGCAGCTCGCGGGCGATGCGGACCCGCTCGCCCATCACCGCGCGCTCGCGCGCCTCGACCTGCGAGCGGCGCAGTTGCTCGGCCTGCTCCCGCAGTTCGTGCCGGCGGCGCGCGGCCACCCAGGCGGTCTGCCCCGAGTAGTAGGCGAACCCGAAGAACAGCACGTTGTAGAGCACGCCGTTGACCACGGCGGCGAGCACCGGCGGCACCGGGCCGGCGGCGTCGGCGAAGGAGGCAGCGGAGATCTGGTCGGCCCGCAGCGCGAGGGACAGCCAGAGCCAGGCGAACATCGCCACGATGATCCCCGCCCGCAGCCGTCCGGCCAGCCGCCGGTCGGTGCCCCACGCGCCGAGCGTGAACAGGGCGGCGAACAGCGCGCCCGACGGCAGCTGCGCCAGCGGGACCGCCCGCGCCTGCCCGGCGACGAAGGCGACGGCGACGATCACCGCGACGGTGGCGGGCCACCGCCGCCGCACGGCCAGCGGGGCGGTCACCGCGACGGTCCACCAGACCTGCTCGGCCACGCTCGGCGGCGGCCCGAGCAGGAAGGCCCCGGTGCTGTACGCCAGGGTCAGCTCGAACAGGGCCAGCACGGTGACCGCGAGCCCGACCCAGAGGTCGGCGCGGTACTGCGCGGCCGTGGGAGCCGGCCGGCGCCAAGCGGTGGTGGGTGCGGTGCTCACCGTAAGACCATGCCACCGGCCGGGCCGCCGTGGTGCCCGGGGCGTAATCGGGTGGGCCGGACGACAGCCGCGACGTAGCCTGCCGGGGTGTTCGTACCCGATCTGCCGATACGCACCGAGCGGCTGCTGCTGCGCGCCTTCACCGCCGGTGACCTGGCGGTGCTCCGGGACTACCGGGGCCGCCCGGAGGTCACCCGGTTCCTCTACCACGAGCCGTACGACGACGCCGCCGCCCGCGCGGCGATCGACCGGCTGGTCCGGCGGACCGCGCTGCGCGCTCCCGGCGACGTGCTCAACCTGGCGGTGACGCTGGCGGACACCGGCGAGTTCGTCGGCGACGTGCTGCTGAGCTGGACCAGCGGGGAGCACCGGCAGGGCGAGATCGGGTACGTGGCGCACCCGGCGCACACCGGCCGGGGGTACGTCACCGAGGCGGCCCGGGAGATGCTGCGCGTCGGATTCGAAGGGCTGGGGCTGCACCGGATCGTCGGCCGGCTGGACGCCCGCAACACCGCCTCGGCCCGGGTGCTGGAGCGGCTGGGCATGCGCCGGGAGGCGCACCTGCGGGAGAACGAGTTCGTCAAGGGGGAGTGGACCGACGAGGTGGTCTACGCGCTGCTGGCCCGCGAGTGGCGGGCGGCGGCCTGAGCGACGGCGGAGGCGGGCCCGGCGCGACGGCCGGGCCCGCCAACCCTCAGCAGCAGCAGCCCTGCCGGAACGACCGCTCGACGTACGACGCCAGACCGGCGGAGTAGAAGCCGACCCCGGGCCGGATCGGGTGGTCGCTGAACAGCTCGACCCGCGACCCGAACCGGACCAGGTACGCCTCGGCGTCACCCGCGTCGTTGCGGATCATGCTGCCGCGCGGCCCGTAGATGCGCTCCAGCTCGGCGAAGGACATCCCGACCGACCCGCCGGCCGGGGAGCGCGGCGGGGCGGTGGCCGTGCCCACCGAGACGAGCCGGCCGTCCCGGAAGGTCAGCATGATCGCCCCGGCCCAGGAGCCGGTGACGCCGGCGTGCACGATTCCGGGACAGCCCGGCGCGGTCCAGTCGATCAGCCCGGCCGCGACGAGCCGGTCCAGCCGGACGCCGATCCGGTACGGCCCGGCGCCACGGACGCTGAGCACCTCGTTCTCCGCGATGGTCGACCGGACGCGGGCCGGCGTGCCGTCGCCGTGGCACGCGGTCGCCGGGTGCGCGGGCGCGGCGGCGGCGGCCGGCGCGCCGGCGGTGACCGGGACGGTCCCGGCCAGCGCCAGCAGACCGGCGAGGATGGTGGACGGGAGACGGTTCATGGCGGATCTCCTTCGGTCGGGTTCTCCTGTCCAGTTGGTCTCCGGCCGGCCCGGTTCGGTTCGGTGGATCGTCTACCGTCGACGTGACGGCGGCCGTGGTGGCGGTCCCGGAGGTGATGCGGATGATCACGCCGGCGCGGATCGGGGCGTACCGGGTGGAGCGTCTGCTCGGGACGGGGTCCTTCGCCACGGTCTGGCTCGCGTACGACCCGGCCCTGGCCGACCGGGTGGCGGTCAAGGTCCTGGCCGAGAACTGGAGCCACGACCTGCGGGTGCGGGAACGGTTCCTCGACGAGGCGCGGCTGCTGCGGCGGCTGGACGACGACCGCCTGGTCCGGGTGCACGCCGTGGGGGAGTTGCCCGACGGCCGCCCGTACGCCGTGCTGGCCTGGGCGGACGGCGGCAGCCTGCGGGACCGGCTGGCCCGCGGTCCGCTGCCGGTGGGACGGGCGCTGACGGTGCTCGACGAGATCGCTGCGGGAGTGGCGGTGCTGCACCGGCACCGGGTGGTGCACCGTGACCTCACGCCGAGCAACGTCCTGTTCCACTCGGCGCCCGGCGGCGACCGGGTGCTCGTCGCCGACCTCGGGCTGGCCAAGGCGCTCGCCTCCGCCTCCGGGCTGACCGCGCGGGCCGGCACGCCCGGCTACATGGCGCCCGAGCAGGACGATCCGCTCGCCGTGGTCGACACCCGCGCCGACGTGTTCGGGCTGGGCCGCCTCGGGCTGCGGCTGCTCGGCCGGGAACGTCCGCCGGGCGGTGCGGCCGACGGCCGGACGGCCGGCTCGCGGCTGCGTGCCGGGGTCCCGGCCGCCGTGGACACGGTGCTGCGGACCGCCACCGCCGTGCGCCCCGCCGACCGCTACCCGGACGCGGACGCGTTCCGGCAGGCGCTGCGGCGCGCGGTGGCAGGCGTGCCCACGGGTGACGACGCGCGGCGCGCATCCCGGCCACGCCTGGTTTCCGCCGTGGCGGCGGTCGCGTGGCGCTCGCCGTCGCCGCCACGTGTGCGGCGGACGCGGTCCGCCCCGCCCCGGCCGGTGCGGTGGGCCGCAGCGGGCCGCTGACAGTGGTCCTGCCGGCCGGCTGGCGGGCCGAGGGGACCGGCTGGGCGGGACGGTACGGCGACGACGGCGACCTCGAACCGGCGCTGGTGATCTCCCCGGACCCGGAGGGCTGGGCGGCCGACCCGGCGCTGCCCGGCGCGTTCGTCGGCCTCTCCACCGGTGCGGAGGGCCGGGCCGGTCCGGCGGCCTTCCTCGCCGGACGGGCCCACGGGGACTGTGCCGCGGCTGCGCCACGTCGCAGCCGGCCGGGGGGCGTGGAGTGGACGGTCGTCACGTACACCTGCCCCACCGGCCGCCCGGTGATCGTCGAGGCGGCCGCGCCGGCCACCGGCCGGGCCGGTCTGCTCTACGTCCAGCTCGTGCCGCCGCCGGACGTGGGCGCGGACTTCGTCGACCGCGTGCTCGCCGGGGTGCGGGCCGGGTAGGCGGCGCGGTCAGACCACCACCACGGTGATCGGGTACGCGCGGCCGTCCTGCGGGACGGTGACCACCACCGTGCCGGTGCGCACGAACCGGATGTCCACCACACCGGCCTCGTAGCTGCGCGAGACCAGGCCCTCCCGGTCCACTGTGACCTCACCCGGCCCGATCCCTATGATGCGCAGGATCCCGCCGGCGGCGAAGCAGAGGGACTTCAGCAGCGCCAGCTCGGTCTCGGCGAGCACCAGGTCGTAGCGGACCGGGCCGAAGCACGCGGGCGGGGCCGTGGTGCGTACCGACGGGGCGGGCCGGGTGGCCGGGGGCACGACCGGCGGTCGTGACCGCGTACCCGGGCTCGCCGGCGCGGCCCTCGACGGTGCCGGGACCGGGGTGCTC
>NZ_RCVK01000295.1:0-15601 GCF_003667485.1 Micromonospora sp. BL1 | reverse complement strand
GTCCTTCGGTTTGCCCCGGTCCAGCTCGGCGACCGGTTCGGTGAGCTGCTCGACCGGGCCGAGTCGATCGGCCTGATCGACCGCAAGACCGCCGACGACCTGCGGAAGAAGGCCGCCGAGCTGGACCGGGGCAAACCGAAGGACCGGGACAAGCGGGTCGAGGACCTGCGCGAGAAGATCGACGACGCGGCCGAGGACGACAAGATCGACCCGGTCACCGCCGCCGCGTTGCGGAAGCTGATCGACGGCTACGAGCGGCTGCGCGGCGGCGCCGACGAGGGCTGACGGTCACCGCAGATCGGCGGCCACCACCTCGCCGACGCCGGTGCCGGCACGGACCACCGGCTCACCCGCCGGTGACCAGATCCCGGAACCGCCCGCGGCGCGCGCGTACCCGCCCCCGGTCGAGCCGGCGAAACTCGCAGTCACCACCCACACGCCGTGCGCGGCGGCGACGCGGCGGGCGCGTTCGTCGGGCACCGCCGCGTCCTCGGCCGACTCCAGCACCCCCGCCAGGTAGGCGTCCGCGCCGAGCGCCACAGTCGCCGCCGCGTGTTCCGGCGTCCCCGTGTCCTTGCACACGGCCAGGCCCAGCCGCCAGCCGTCCACATCGAGCACCGCCGGCTCCCGGCCCGGTCGCATGTGCCGCGGCTCCGCGCCACCCAGGCACATCTTCCGGTACGCGACCCGCACGCCGTCGGCGTCGACCGCGAGGACCCCGATGTGCGGCCCGGGCACCGGCGCTCCGGCCAGCGCCAGCGTCCCGGTGTCGGCGCAGGCCGCCCGCAGCGGCGCGAGCCTCGGGTCGGCCGGGTCCAGCGGCGCGGCGGTCAGCTCGTACCCGGTCAGCGACATCTCCGGGAACACCACCACGCGGGCCCCGGCGGCGCGCACCGCGTCGGCGTGCCGGACGGCGTTGCCCTCGACGTCGTGGGAGCGGGTCAGCGGCTGGGCGACGGCGATCCGCAACGGCGTACGCATGCCGTACACGATAATGGTTTCCATGACGCGTGGTCGTCCGCGGCTTCGCCCCGTAACGTTGGTCCGATGATCGGAAACGCACAGCTGCTCACCGTCCCCCGGGTGAGCACCTCGCGGGCCGCGGAACCGACCGGCGACGGAGTAGCCGGCTGGGTCACCGGCCTGATGGAACGGCTCGGTGGTCCCGGCGCCGGCCTCGCGGTGGCCCTGGAGAACCTGTTCCCGCCCATTCCCAGCGAGGTGATCCTGCCGCTGGCCGGCTTCACCGCGAGCCAGGGCAGGATGAGCCTGGCCGGCGCCATCTTCTGGACCACGCTCGGGTCGATCGTGGGCGCGCTGGCGCTCTACTACATCGGCGCGGCCCTCGGGCGGGACCGGATGCGGGCGCTGGCCGCGCGGCTGCCGCTGATCAAGCTGGAGGACGTGGACCGCACCGAGGCGTGGTTCCTGCGCCACGGCGTCAAGGCGGTGTTCTTCGGCCGGATGATTCCGATCTTCCGCAGCCTCATCTCCATCCCGGCCGGGGTGGAACGGATGCCGGTGCCGGTCTTCCTGCTCTACACCGCGCTGGGCAGCCTGATCTGGAACACCACGTTCGTGCTCGCCGGCTACCTGCTCGGCGAGCAGTGGCACGTGGTCGAGGCGTACGCGGGCACGTTCCAGAAGGTCGTCATCGTGGCCGTGCTGGCCGGTGCCTGCTGGTTCGTGGTCAGCCGGGTCCGCCGCTCCCGGCGCACCGCGGGCGACGTGCCGCCGCAGCCGGAGCCGCAGCTCGAGCCGGAGCCGCAGGCGGCCCCGCAGGGCACCGTCTACCGGGGCGGCTGGTACGGCCGGGCGGAGGACTGAGGCCCGCTCAGCACGGCGGGTAGAGCGGGCGGGTGCCGGCGCCGGCGGCCCGGGCGGCGTGGTCGCTGAACCGGCAGCCGAAGTCCGGCGCCGCCACCGCGCGCCGGTCGGTGACCGCGTCACCGGCCGGGCGCTTGCCGGTGCGGACCCAGCGGGCCAGGTCGTCCCACGCGGCGCCGGCCTCGGCCGGGCTGAACTCGCAGTGCTGCGCGGTGCGCACCGCCCGCTGCACCAGCAGCCGGGACCGTCCGTGCCGGGCCACGTCCCGGGCGTACGCCTGCTCCATCCCGAACGGCACGAACAGGTCGCCGAGCCCGTGCAGGCTGAGCACCGGCGCGGTGGGCCGCCCGGCGATCCGGGGCACCTCGGTCAGGCCGGGCGAGAGCCGCTGGCGCAGGTTCTCCGGCGCGACCCGCTGCACCGTGGCGTCGAGGTTCACCGGCTGGTTCGGCGCGTACCGGGTGAACAGGTTCGTGGCGAGCTGACCGGGACGCCGGGCGGGGGAGCCGTCCGCCTCGCTGACGGCGATGCCGAACAGGAAGTCCTTCCACACCGCGAACGCGGCGTCGCCGCCCGGCCGCGGCCCGCCGGAGCGTTCCACTGTGACCGCGCGCAACTGCTTGCCCAGGGCGTTGGTGGTGTCCGGGCCGCCCGGGGTCAGCCCGGTCAGGCCGAGCGTGACCTGGATCCGGGGCACCGCCGAGGTCAGGTAGTCGGCCGGCGTCGGGTACGCGCGCACCCCGGCGAGCGCCTGCGCGACCAGGTTGTAGTCCAGGAAGAAGTCGAACAGTTCCTGGTCGCCGAGCACCCCGCACATCGGCAGCGCCCCGGCGTAGTAGCCCGGGTACTGCTCCAGCGACCGGCCGATGACGTGGCCGCCCATCGACACACCGGCCAGGAGCACCCGGTGCGGGCGCCGGACGGTACGGCTGAACAGGTCGGCCAGGGCGCGCGTGCCGCGTACGCCGGAGCGCACGTCGTAGCCGTTGCGGTCGTACGACGACGACGCCCACGCGTACCCCTGCGCCACCAGGCGCTGCCGAAGCTCGAAGGCGGGCGGCTCCGGCGACAGCTCGGTGCCCTGACCGCGGTAGCCGTGCGCCCACATGACCAGGTCGCCGTTCCAGCGCGCCGGGACCTCGATGATGTACCCGGCGTTCGCGTGCACGCCCTGCCGCACGGTGGTGGCGGCCCCGCCGACGACGAGCGGCGGCAGCGGCGGGTTGACGACGGTGTAGCCGGGCAGCGGGCCGCTGCCGTCGTCACGGCCGGTGGCGGCGGCGGGCGCCGCGCCGGTCAGGCCGAGCGTCAGCGCGAGGGCCGCGCCGACGGCGAGCAGCCGGCGGCGGACGGGTGAGGGCTGCATCGCTGCTCCCCGGGGACGGGTGCCACCCCGGGACGGGGGTGACGACGCGGGACGGATGCCTACCGGCCGGTAGCGCCCTGAACCTAGGCCGGGCGTCGAGAGCTGTCAATCGCTGACCGACCGCTCCCTCAGCGTCCGTCCCGCCGTCCGCTCACACCAGCCCGTGCGCCAGCATCGCCTCGGCCACCCGCCGGAACCCCTGGATGTTCGCCCCGGCCACGTAGTCGCCGGGCAGGCCGAACTCCTCCGCCGTCGCCCAGCACCTGTCGTGCACGTCCCGCATGATCTCGCGCAGCCGCTGCTCCGACTCGCCGAACGTCCACGTGTCGCGGCTGGCGTTCTGCTGCATCTCCAGCCCGCTCACCGCCACCCCGCCGGCGTTGGCGGCCTTGCCCGGGGCGAACCGCACCCCGGCCCGGCCGAGGATCCGCACCGCCTCCGGCGTGGTGGGCATGTTCGCCCCCTCCACCACCGCGACGCAGCCGCCGGCGACCAACGCGGCCGCCTCCGCGCCGCCGATCTCGTTCTGCGTGGCGCAGGGCAGGGCCAGGTCGCAGGGCACCTCCCACACGTTGCGGTCCGGGACCGCCACCGCGTTGCGCGCGTGCTCCGCGTACTCGGCCAGGCGGCCCCGGCGCTGCTCCTTCAGCTCGCGCAGCAACGCCAGGTCGATGCCCTTCTCGTCGACCACGTAGCCGCTCGAGTCGGAGCACGCCACCACGGTGCCGCCGAGCTGGTGCACCTTCTCGATCGCGTAGATGGCCACGTTGCCCGAGCCGGACACCACCACCCGCTTGCCCTCCAGGCTGTCACCGGCCTGCCGGAGCATCTCGTCGGCGAAGAACACCGCCCCGTACCCGGTCGCCTCCCGGCGCACCTGCGCGCCCCCGTACGCCAGGCCCTTGCCGGTGAGCACGCCCGCGTCGTACCGGTTGGTGATCCGCTTGTACTGCCCGAACAGGTAGCCGATCTCCCGGCCGCCCACCCCGATGTCACCGGCCGGCACGTCGGTCTGCGGGCCGATGTGCCGGTACAGCTCGGTCATGAAGCTCTGGCAGAACCGCATCACCTCGCGGTCGGATCGGCCCTTCGGGTCGAAGTCGGCACCGCCCTTTCCGCCGCCGATGGACAGCCCGGTCAGCGCGTTCTTGAAGATCTGCTCGAACCCGAGGAACTTCACGATGCCCAGGTAGACCGACGGGTGGAAGCGCAGGCCGCCCTTGAACGGGCCGAGCGCGCTGTTGAACTCCACCCGGAAGCCGCGGTTCACCCGTACCCGGCCCTGGTCGTCCTCCCACGGCACGCGGAAGATGACCTGCCGCTCCGGCTCGCAGACCCGCTCGACCACCTCGGCGTACTCCGGATGCCGGGCCAGGGCCGGACCGATGCTCTCCAGTACCTCGCGGACCGCCTGGTGGAACTCGGGCTCTCCCGGGTTCCGGGCGACCACGCCGGCGAACACCGACTCGACGGTCTCCGGCATCACGGGCACCTCCTCTCGCCTGGGACACAGGCACCCTGGCCTGCGTCGCCCCAGGATACGAACGGTCCGTGGGGTGGGGTTCACTGGTCCGCGTGGACGCCACCATCTGGACGACGGCGCGCGACGCGCGCGCCTGGCTCGACGCCGCGAACGGCCGCGGCGACACCGAACTGACCTGCCGCATCCTCAAGATCGGCGAAGAGGCCGGCGAGGTCGCCGCGGCCTGGATCGGCCTGCTCGGGCAGAACCCGCGCAAGGGCGTGACGCACACCCGCGAGGAGGTCGCCGCCGAACTTGCCGACGTGGCGTTCACCGCCCTGGTCGCCATCGAGAGTCTCGGCCTGGACGCGCACGCCGTGCTGGCCGCGTGCGCCGACAAGGTGCGTTCGCGTACCGGAGTGGGAATGAACCGGGACGCCGACGCGGACGTATGACCCGGTGGGGACCGGCGAGAGGGGACGACCATGACCGCATCCGAGGACGACCCCGACCTGGCCCGGCCCCGCTGGTCCGGCGGAGCCCGGCTGCTGGCCGCCGCCGCGGTGCTGGTGGTGGTGCTCGGGGTCGTGGCGGTGGCGGTGACGCTGTCCAACCCGGCCCGCCTCGGCGTGGTCTTCTCCGGCGGCGCGCCGGCGTCACCGGTCACCGGGAACGGCGGCTCCGGCGCGGCGGGCGCCGCCGAGGTGGCCGGCGCCGAGACCGTCGCCGCACCCCGCGGCGACCGGCAGCGCGCCCAGTTCGAGCTGGTCGACGGGCTGACCCGGTTCACGCTGCGGGCCGCCGACCTCGGCGACGACCTCTACCGGATCGGCGCGCCGGACGGCTCGGGTGTGACGCCGCGCCCGCAGCTCGTGGGCGACCGGGTCCGGCTGCGGGTGGAGGAGAACGGCCGCCCCGGTCCGTCCGCCGTCGAGGTGGTGCTCAACTCCCGGGTCACCTGGCGGCTGCGGCTGATCGGCGGCGTCAGCGAGCAGCGCCTCGACCTGGGCGAGGCCCGGCTCGCCGGGGTCGACCTGGTCGGCGGCGCGTCGCGTACCCGGCTGCTGCTGCCGCGCATCGACGGTTCGCTCACCGTCCGGATGACCGGCGGGGTCAGCGAACTCACAGTCACCGTGCCCGGCGGGCCGCCGGCCCGGGTGCGGGTGGCCTCCGGCGCCGGCTCCCTGACCCTGTACGACGAGCGGCGCGGCGGGATCGCCGCCGGTGACCTGGTCAGCTCGCCGGGCTGGGACCGGGCCGCCGACCGGCTCTACCTCGACCTGGTCGGGGGCGCGAACGCGGTGAGCGTCACCGCGGAGTGAGCGTAGAGTCGGGCGGTGGACCGCACCGAATCCCTGCCCGCGCAGACGCTCCCACCGGGCGTCGGCCCGACCGACCCGGGCAGCGTGCTGCTGCCCGGCCACGACGTCCCGCTCGGCCGCTACACCACTGTGCGCCGGCTGCTGCCGCAGCGGCAGCGCCGGATGGTCGGCGCCTGGTGCTTCGTCGACCACTTCGGGCCCGACGACGTGGCCGACCGGCCCGGCATGGAGGTGCCGCCGCATCCGCACACCGGGCTCCAGACCGTCACCTGGCTGCTCGACGGGGAGATCCTGCACCGCGACAGCCTCGGCAACGTCCAGCCCATCCGCCCGGGCCAGCTCAACGTGATGACCTCCGGGCGGGGCATCGCCCACTCCGAGCGGTCCCCGCTGGTGCACCCGCCGCTGATGCACGGCGTGCAGCTGTGGGTGGCGCTGCCCGACCCGGCCCGGGCCGGTGACCCGGACTTCGCCCACCACGCCGACCTGCCCCGTTTCCGCGACGGCGACCTGGACGTCACGCTGCTCGTCGGCGACCTCGGCGGGGAACGCTCGCCCGCGGTCGTGCACACCCCGCTGGTCGGCGCGCAGATCGAGGTCCGCGGCCCGGCGCCGGCCACGCTGCCGCTGCGTCCGGACTTCGAGTACGGGCTGCTGGTCATGTCCGGCGCCGCCGAGTGCGACGGCACGGCGCTGGCCCCCGGCGCGCTGCTCTACCTGGGCCTCGGGCGCAGCGCGCTGACCCTGCGCGCCGAGCCGGGCACGCGCCTGCTGCTGCTCGGCGGCACCCCGTTCGAGGAGCCGCTGGTGATGTGGTGGAACTTCGTCGGCCGCTCGCACGAGGAGGTGGTGGCCGCCCGGGAGGACTGGATGGCCGGCCGCCGCTTCGGTGTGGTCGCCGACGACGCGGCACCACCGCTGCCCGCGCCCGCGCTGCCCACCACCCGGCTCAAGGCCCGCGACCGCGGCGGCGACGTACGCGGCTGACCGCCGTACCCGAATGCCGCGCCGTCGCCGGGGTAGACGGCGGCATGCCGACAAAGACCGCCCCGCGCGACGTCGCGGACAAGAAGCGGCTCGCCCGCCGGCTCGCCGGAGACGGCCGCGGGTTCGCCGAGTGCTTCGGGTTCCGGGTGACCAACAACCCGGCCCAGTTGTTCCAGGTGCTGTACCTGGCCGTCCTGCTGGCCCGCCGGGGCGACTTCCACCGGGCCGTCGACGCGGCCGGCGCGCTGCGCGACGCCGGCTGGGACACCGCGGCCCGGATGGCCCGCTCCCGGCACGAGGACCGGGTACGCGTGCTGCGCGCCGCCGGGCTGCGCGGTGACCTGGCCGGGATCGCCGACACCCTCGGCGACCTGGCCCGTACGGTCGTCGAGACGTACCGGGGCGACCTGCGCCGGCTGCGGACCGCCGCGCACCAGGACCCGGGCGAGGAACGGCGGCTGCTGACCGCGCTGCCCGGAGTGGACGACGAGGTGTGCGACCTGTTCCTGCGTGAGGCGCAGGCGCTGTGGCGCGAGGCGGCGCCGGTGGCCGACCGGCGGGCGCTCGCGGCGGCCCGGCGGCTCGGGCTGGGCCGCACCGCCCGCGACCTCGCCGGACTGACCGGCAGTGGCGAGTCGGAGCAACTGTCGTGGCTGGTCGGAGCGTTGGCGCGAGTGGACCTGGAGCGGCGGTACGCCGAGGTGACCGCCTGAGCGCACGCGTGCGCCCGGACACACTTCCGCGATTCTCACCCGTTCGGCTGATGCCGCGTCGTATGATGATCGTGGCAGCGATGCCCGCCCGGTTCGGGCGAACATCTCACCGCTGCGCGGTCGCGACCCGGTTCGGGCGTGAACCGCGCAGGACAGGTGCTGCGTGGCGCCCCAGGTCGCGGTTCGTGACCCGGGGCGCTCGCCTGTCCGGGCATGCCGACCGCCCACCCGGGAGTGCGCACGACCGCCCACCCGCGACGATCGCACGCCGGGCTCGTCTCGGCACGCGCAGAGGCCGGCGGCCGTGTCGCCCGCCGGCCCGCGGCCGTGCTCAGATGCCGCGCAGGTGCTGCGACACGCGCGGGTGGTCGACCCGGGCCTGCGCCGCGCGCTGCGAAGGGCTCACCTCGGGAGCCGCGTCGATGCCGGCCGAGCGGGCCACCTCGGTGCCGTTGGCGTAGTCCACCGGGGGCAGCGCGCGCAGCGCCCGCAACACGTCCGGCGGCGCGCCCTCCCGTTCCGCCTCGCGGATGACGTCGTCCTTGCCGGCCGGGTAGTCCAGCGCGGACAGGTACTCAAGGACATCCGTGTAACTCGCCATGGGTCGGGCTCCTCGGGGCAGTAGTCGCGGTCGTGACCGGGCGGCGGTTACCCGTCGCGCCGCCGCTCACGCCCCCACGCGCGCAAATCCCGCCGCCGTGATCGCGCCGGTGGCCGGCGCCGTTTCCCGCGCGCTGTCGCGGGTAGCCGCGGTGGGCGCACCGAAGGGGGTACCACGGATGCACTACCTGACCTTCGTGAGCCGGGTCGCCCGGCTCACCGGCACCAGCGAGGACCGGGCCGCCACGCTCACCGGGGCCACGCTGGAGACGTTCGCCGAGCGGCTGACCGGCGGCGAGGTGCTGGACCTGGCCGCGCAGCTGCCGAAGCCACTACAGGGGCTGCTCAGTCCGTATCCGCGCGACGAGGCGGCCGAACGCTTCGGGGCGGCGGAGTTCGTCGCCCGGGTCGCCCGCCGGGCGGACTGCGACGAGAACACCGCCCGGGACGCGGTACGCGCGGTGTTCGTCACGATGCGCGAGGCGATCCGGGGCGGGGAGTTCCAGGAGGTCGTGGTCCAGTTCCCGCGCGACTACCGGGACATGGTCGAACCGGCACTCGCCCCGGCCGCGGCGAACCGCCGCTGAGCCGGTTCGCGGGCGGTCAGCCGATCACACCGGCGGCGCGCAGCGCGGCGATCCGGCCGGCGTCGATCCCGGCGTCGGCGAGCACCTCGTCGGTGTGCTCGCCCGGCGAGGGCGGGGGGCGCCGCACCGAGGTCGGGGTGGCCGAGAAGCGCGGCGCCGGGGCGGGCTGGGTGACGCCGTCCGGCGCCACGAACACCTCCCGCGCACGCAGGTGCGGGTGCGCCGGAGCCTCGGCCCAGTCGAGCACGGGTGCCACGCAGGCGTCGGTGCCGGCCAGCAGTTCCGTCCACTCGTCCCGGGTCCGGGTGCGGAACAGCCGCGCCCACGCGGCCCGCAGCGCCGGCCAGTTCGCCGGGTCGTCCCGGTCCAGCGCGTCGTCCGCGGCGCTGCCGTCCGCCGCGCCGACCTCGCCGCCCGGCGGGAAGCCGGTGAGCCGGACCAGTTCGGCGTAGAACTGCGGCTCCAGCGCGCCCACCGCGACGTACCGCCCGTCGGCGCACTCGTACGTGTCGTAGAACGGCGCGCCGCCGTCGAGCAGGTTCACCCCGCGCGGGTCCTGCCACAGCCCGATGCCGCGCAGCGCGTGGATCTGGGTGGCCAGCACCGACACACCGTCCACGATGGCCGCGTCGACCACCTGGCCGCCCGCGCCGCCGCGCACCGCGTACAGCGCCGCGACCACGCCGAGCGCCAGCATCATGCCCCCGCCGCCGTAGTCGCCGAGCAGGTTCATCGGCGGCACCGGGCGTTCCCCGGCCCGGCCCACGCCGTGCAGCGCGCCGGTCAGCGCCAGGTAGTCGATGTCGTGCCCGGCGCTGTGTGCCAGCGGCCCGTCCTGTCCCCAGCCGGTCATCCGCCCGTACACCAGGCGGGGGTTGGCGGCGAGGCAGGCGTCCGGGCCGAGGCCGAGCCGTTCGGTCACCCCGGGCCGGAAGCCCTCGACCAGCGCGTCCGCGCCGGCGGCCAGGGCGAGCACCAGGTCACGCCCCTCGGGCTGCTTCAGGTCCACAGCGATCGAGCGGCGGTTGCGGTTCAGCAGGTCGCCGGGGAAGGCGCCGAACCCGCCGCCGCCGGGCCGGTCGACGCGCACCACGTCGGCGCCGAGGTCGGCCAGCATCATCGCCGCGAACGGACCGGGGCCGATGCCGGCCAGCTCGATCACCCGTACGCCGGTCAGTGGTCCCTGGTTGGTCACCCGCGTCACCATAGGGGCCGGGATGAGCCGGCGCCATGCCCTCCGCCGCCGCACAGCGGTTGACCAGGGCAATCAACCGTGTCCCGGCTTGGCGTCCGGTCGGGCGGTGACCTAGCCTTGTCCAGGCGAGGGGAGTACTTCCCACGAATCATTCCGGTCAGTACGGCAAGCCGCCGAGGCGAGCCCCGGGTGGTTGCCCACGAAAACGTGGGTGAAGGAGACCTCGAACATGACACGGTGTTCGAGGAGGCTCCATGCCCGAATTGTCGCCCCTGGCCGCGGCCGGGTTGTCGTCGGTCGGCACGCCCACGCTGTGGGCCGTGACGATCGTCGGCGTGCTCGTCCTGCTGGTGCTCGACTTCCTGGTGACCAGAAAGCCGCACGAGGTCTCGATCCGTGAGGCGCTCGGCTGGTCGGCCTTCTACATCGCCCTGCCGCTGGCCTTCGGCGCGTGGATCTGGTCCCGCTACGGCAGCCAGCAGGGCATCGAGTACCTCACCGGTTACCTGGTCGAGAAGTCCCTCTCGGTCGACAACCTGTTCGTCTTCATGCTGCTGCTGGCCGCGTTCGCGGTGCCCGCCGTGCTGGCCCAGCGGGTGCTGCTCTACGGCATCGCCGGCGCCCTGGTGCTGCGCGGTGTGTTCATCGCGCTCGGCGCCGCCGCGCTCCAGACGCTCGACTTCGCCTTCCTGCTGTTCGCGCTCATCCTGATCGCCACCGCGGTCAAGCTGCTGCGCGACGCCCTCTCCGGGCACGAGCAGGAGGTCGACATCAACAAGATGCGGTCGGTACGGCTGCTGCGCAAGATCATGCCGGTGGTCGACGACTACCACGGCACCCGGATGACGATCCGGCAGGCCGGCCGGCGGGCGCTCACCCCGTTCGCGCTGGTCGTGGTCGCCGTGCTGGCCACGGACATCGTGTTCGCCGTCGACTCGGTGCCCGCCGTCTACGGCATCACCGAGGACCCGTACCTGGTCTTCGCCACCAACGCCTTCGCGCTGCTGGGCCTGCGGGCGCTCTACTTCGTGCTGCACGCCGCGCTGAGCCGGCTCGTGCACCTCAGCTACGGCCTGGCCGCCATCCTGGCGTTCATCGGCGTCAAGCTCGGCCTGCACTGGGCGCACGGCATCTGGAAGGGCGTACCGGAGATCCCGACGCTCGCCTCGCTCGGCGTGATCATCGGCGTCCTGGTGATCGTCACCATCACCAGCCTGCGGGCCACCCGCAACAGCGGCGACGGCAAGCGCACGGTCGTGCACGAGGGGCAGGGCGGAGGTTCCGCCTGACTCGGTGGGAACCCCTGCCCCGGCGCGACCGGCGGTGGTACGACTGACGGGTGGGAATCGTCTCGCCCGGCTTCCAGGGCCGGCCCCGTTCGTCCGCACCCGACCTGCCGCCGGGGCAGTACCTCACCGAGGACTTCCCGGTGCTCTCCGCCGGCCCGACGCCACGTGTCCCGCTCGACACCTGGGAGTTCGTGCTGACCAGCGAGACCGGCGCGGAATACCGCTGGTCCTGGGACGAGCTGATGGGCCTGCCGCAGGACACCCCGACCGTTGACCTGCACTGCGTCACCCGCTGGTCCAAGCTCGGCACCACCTGGCAGGGCGTCTCCCTGGACACGCTGCTCGACGGCGTCGACACCGGCGCCCGGTACGCGCTGGCCCACTCGTACGGCGGCTACACCACGAACCTGCCGCTGGACGACCTGCGCGGCGGGCGGGCCTGGGTGGTGCACACGTACGACGGGGGTCCGCTGCCGGGCGAGCACGGCGGCCCGGCGCGGCTGCTCGTGCCGCACCTGTACCTGTGGAAGTCGGCGAAGTGGGTGCACGGCATCCGGCTGCTCGTCGACGACCGGCCCGGCTTCTGGGAGACCGCCGGCTACCACGACTACGGCGACCCGTGGCGCGAGCAGCGCTACCAGGGCGACTGAGGTGACGGCGCAGACCGAGGGCCGCCGCGTCGCGCCGCTGATGTGGCGGGTCGCCCGGCTGGTCGAGCGGCGGATCGAGACGCCCACCGCGCAGACGCTGGTGCTGGACGTGCCCGGCTGGCCCGGGCATCTGCCCGGGCAGCACGTCGACCTGCGCCTGACCGCCGAGGACGGCTACCAGGCCGCCCGGTCGTACTCGCTGGCCGGCCCCGCCGACGGCGAGCGGATCGAGGTGACGGTGCAGCGGGTGCCCGACGGCGAGGTGTCGCCGTACCTGACCGACACCTACGCCGAGGGCGACCCGCTGGAGGTACGCGGACCGGTCGGCGGCTGGTTCGTCTGGCGCACCGACGACACCGCGCCGGTCCTGCTGGTCGGCGGCGGATCCGGCGTGGTGCCGCTGATGGCGATGATCCGCGCACGGCGGGCCGCCGGGAGCAGGACGCCGTTCCGGCTCGTCTACTCGGTGCGCACCCCGGACGACGTCATCTACGCCGACGAGCTGCGCCGCCGCGCCCGCGACGACCAGGGCCTCGACGTCGCGTACGTCTACACCCGGTCCGCGCCCGAGGGCTGGCGCGGCGAGCCGCACCGGATCGGCCTGGCCGACGTGAACAGCCACGGCTGGCCGCCCGACCTGGAGCCGCTGTGCTACGTGTGCGGCCCCACCGGATTCGTGGAGACCGTGGCCGACCTGCTGGTGGGGCTGGGCCACCCGACCCGGCGCGTGCGGACCGAACGGTTCGGCCCGACCGGCTGACGACCCGAGGAGGGCGTATGACCGACCTGTCGTACCTGGACGGCAACATGCTCGACGGGCCGCTGCGCGAGCTGTTCGCCGTCGACCTGAGCGCCACCACCGGCCGCTGCGACACCTGCGGGACGACCGGCCCGATGGCCGGGCTACACGTCTACTCGCACGCCCCGGGCCTGGTCGGGCGCTGTCCTGCCTGCTCCGGGGTGATGGTGCGGCTGGTCCGCGCGCCGCAGCGGGCCTGGCTGGACCTGCGCGGCACCACGTACCTCCAGGTGCCCATGGCGGCCGAGCAGGACTTCCGCACCGCGCCCTGACGCCTGCACCCCGGCCGGGCCGCGCTCTGACGTCTGTGCCCCGGCCGGGCCGCGTCGCCCGCGCCGGCGCAGCCGCCCGACGAGCTGACCCACAGTCACCGGCACCACCGACAGCACGAGCTGACCGTTGCGCGGGTCGACGGTCGCCGCCACCCCGTACAGCCGGGCGCCGCGCCGCAGCAGCCGGGGCCGCCCGGCGGCGAGCCGCGGCGCGCGCACCGCGGCCCCGCCGCGCCCGTGCCCGCCGTCCACCTCGGCGCGCACCGGGTGCCGCTGCCCGTCGGCGGGGCCGGCGGTCAGGAGCCGGTCCAGCGCGAAGTCCGTGCGCAGCGTGCGGCCGGCCGGATCGCCGGCGTCCATCCGGGTGGCGCCCACGACCGGACCGGCCAGCATCCGCACCGGCCCGGCCTCCGCGGCGAACCGGGGGTACGGGCTGCGCGTGGTCACCGTCAGCGTGTGCCCGTCGGCCCAGCTCACGTCGATGGCGTCCAGCCGCGCCAGCCAGTCGGCGCGCACGTCGGTGACGTCGGTCCACCGTGCCGGGGCGCCCGGATAGCCCGCGTGCCAGCGGTCACCGGCGAACACAGTCGCCGGTACGCCCCGGCCGCTGTCCTGCTCGATGACCGCCAGCAGGTCGTCGACCCCGCCCGCGGTCACCGCGCCCAGGCGCAGCCGCGCCTCGATGCCGAGCCGGTCCCGCAGGCCGTCGGTGACGTGCCGCCGCACCAGCCGGGCGACCGTCGCGTGCACCCGCTCCTGCGCGGCCCGGTCCAGGTGCCGGAAGTCGTCGCCGACCAGGTTCGCCAGTTCCAGCCCGACGTGGCGGCGCAGCACCGCGTCCCGGCGCGCTCCGGCGGGGATCAGGTCGGCCACGTACGCGAACAGCCGCTCCACGCTGACCAGGCGCTGCTCGATCCGGCTGTGGTACGTGATGTTACGGGCGTCCAGCCGGCGTACTGCGTGGTAGTAGTCGTAGTCGGCGAGCACCGAGATCCGCCGGGCGTGGTAGCAGGCGGCGAGCGTGAACGGCTGGTCGCTGAGCACCGGCATGTCCTCCGGGAACCGCAGCCCGAGCCGGTCCACGAGGCCGCGCCGGAACAGCTTTGTGTTCGCCAGCGACCAGGGCAGCGCCGAGTCGAACAGGCTCACGTCGACCGCGTTGCCGCCGGCGAACACGTCGGAGAAGACGTGCCGGCCGTTGACGCCGACCACCTTGCCGAGCACCACGTCCGAACCGTACCGGTCGGCGGCGGCGACCAGACGTTCCAGGGCCTCCGGGCCGAGCCGGTCGTCCGAGCCGAGGAAGAAGACGTACCGGCCGGTGGCCAGGTCCAGTCCCCGGTTGCAGGGCGCCGCCGGGCCACCGGAGTTGGCCTGGTGGACCACCCGTACCGTGCCGGGATGCTTGGCGGCGTACCGGTCCAACAGGCGGCCGCTGCCGTCGGTGGACCCGTCGTCCACCGCCACGATCTCCATCCGGTCCGGCCCGATGGTCTGCCGCAGCACCGAGTCGAGGCAGGACCGCAGGTAGCGCAGCGTGTTGTAGACCGGCACGACGACGCTCACGTCGGGGCGGCTCGTCGCGGGTGGGCGGTGCGTGGTCGGTGGGCGGTGCGTCGCCTCCTCGGCTGCCACTGCTGCTCCTTCGCGGTCGCCCGGACGATCCGGCGCGACCCAGCGTGGTGGAGCGAGCCGTCCAGGTGACGACACCGGCGTGACGGCGAGGTGACCGGCAGGCAGCCGTTGGAGACGCGCGGAAGGGCCCGGCCCCGTGGTGGGGTCGGGCCCTTCCGGTGTGCTGTCACTCTTGCTTTGCAGCCGTGTGCGCGGTGGTGTTGGTCAGCTGGTGCTGTAGCCGCGGGTGGCGATCCAGTCGGCGAGGTTGTCGATGCTCATGCGGTAGGTGGCGGTGTTGGGGTTGGCGCTGTCGGCGATGGTGACGGTGTGGCCGTCGTCGCGGTAGCCGATGACGCTGATGTAGTGGCCGCCTTCGAAGGAGTGGGTGGTGCCGTCGGTGTCGGTGGCGGTGCCGGCGATGTTGGCGACCACGGCCCGGCCGGCGTCGACGGTCTTGACGACGTCGGTGCGCAGGGTGTCGGTCTGCTTGTCGTCGGCCTTGGGGGTGCTGATCTCGACGGACTTGTAGGCGTTGCCGGCGCCGGTCTCCTTGTTCAGCACGGGGGTGATGTCGTTGATGCTGTTGGTGCCGGCCTCGGTGGTGCCCATCTCCTTGGCCATGGCGTGCACGTCGATGTTCTTGCCCTGCACGGACAGGGCGTTGCGGGCGGCGGCGGGGCCGCAGAAGTAGAAGTTGGGCTGGGCCTCGTAGCGCACGTCCAGTTCCCGCTCACCGTGACCCTTACGGTCCGCGACCACGCTCGTGGTGGTGGGGGCGGCGTGGGCGGCGATGGCGATGGTGGCGGCCACCAGCGGTGGCGGCGATACCGGCAGCGGTCAGAACGGTCTTACGCAGCAGAGTGGTAGCCATGATGGTTGCCTCCCTGAAGTGGGGGATGACCGCGGCGGGGGTGC